>JBBECS010000016.1 GCA_040881685.1 Acidimicrobiia bacterium
TTGGAGCGGACGACGGGATTCGAACCCGCGACCCTCACCTTGGCAAGGTGATGCTCTACCAGCTGAGCCACGTCCGCGTGAGCCATCGAGGATATCGCGGGCGGTCGGACCAGCGACGCGGCGGGTTTGCCGAGCCGGCGTGGCGGGAACCTCCCTCTTGAACATCTTGGAGGTGATGGCCGTGCCGCAGCGCGCATGGAGTGACACACGCGAGCGCCAGTACAAGCACGTCAAGTCCGGGCTGAAGAAGCACGGGTGGTCCGATGACGTGGCCGGGGAGATCGCGGCTCGCACGGTCAACAAGGAGCGGGCACGAAGCGGTGAGGCGAAGTCGTCGAGCCGACTGTCTCGAACCGACATCTCCTCGGGTCGCCGCGGCGGTCTGCGCTCCCACAGCGGGCCGGGTGGCCGGACTCGCGAGCAGCTCTACGAAGAGGCGAAGCGCAAGAACGTCCCTGGCCGCTCCAGGATGACCAAGGCGCAACTCGCCCGAGCCGTCGCGCGGTAGCGCCAACTCCGTTCGGTCGGATAGGAAGCACATATCCCGATCGACCTGAGCCAACTCGTTGACCCGAGCCACACCGCGCTGCTGACCGTCGAGGTCCAGAACGCGGTCGTCGGTCGCGGCAGCGTGCTGCCCGCGCTGGCGGAAGCGGTCGCCGCCAGCGACATGCTCGCCAACATCGCCGCCCTCGCTCGCGCGGCGAGGAAGGCGGGCGTTCCCGTCATCCATTGCACGGCAGAAGCCCGGCCCGACGGGTTCGGTGCCAACCGCAACGCCAAGCTGTTCGCCGTTGCTAACAAGGCGCGCACCGGCAAGGCGGCACCAGTCGGCGCGTTCGATGTGCACGCCGATGTCGGGGCCGAACCGAGCGACATCGTGCTCCCCCGCGCCCACGGCGCGTCACCGATGACCGGAACGTCGCTCGACACCATCCTGCGCAACGAGGGCATCACGACCATCGTTGCGACCGGGGTCTCCTTGAACGTGGCGCTGCTCGGGCTCGTGTTCGATGCGGTCAACCGCGCCTACCAGGTGGTCATACCGCGGGACGCGGTGGCCGGCGTGGACGCGACCTATGCGGACGCGGTGCTCGAGAACACCGTGTCCATGCTGGGAACCGTCACCACGACTGCGGCCGTCGCGGACCTGTGGAGCCGGTCGAGGGATTGATCACCGCACGACGCCCTGCTCTCGTAGAGCGTTGACACGACCGGTGTCGTAGCCAAGCTCTCCCAGCACTTCGTCGGTGTGCTCACCCTGCGCCGGCGCCGGGCCCACGGGAACGATCGGTTCGCGGGTGTGGATCGGCGTCCCGAGCATCCGCAGCGGGCCGGCTTCGGGATGCACGTGCTCGACGATCTGCGAGCGGTCCAGAAACTGGGGATCGTTGAGCAGATCGGCGGTGGCATTCACCGGTGCACCGGGCACATCGGCGTCGATGAAGAGCGCGACCCACTCTGCCTGCGTGCGCGTCTTGAACAGCTGCGCGAGTTGTTGGCGAAGCGCGACGTCGCCACGTCCGTGCTCACCGAACTCGGCGTCGGACTCGCTCACGAGATCGTCACGCTCGACCGCCTTGCAGAACCGGCGAAAGAAGTGCCGCTCTGATGCGGCGAACAGGATCGTCCGGTCGTCGGACGTCTCGTAGTACTGGTAGCGCACCGACTCCTGGAGATCAGGGCCACGCGCCCCGATGGCCGGCGCACCACTCAGGAGCGGGTCGAGACGCGTGGCATTCCACGAGACGGCGGCGTCGGCCTGGGCGATGTCGAGGTACGCACCTTCACCAGTCGCGCGTGCATGGATCACCGCAGCGAGCACACCGACCGTCGCGTAGAGACCACCCGCCTGGGTGCCGATGTCGTAGTACCGGCGCGGGATGGTGACGAAGCCGTCGTCCGTGGTCTCGGGGGGCGCGTGCCCGGCATACGCGTCATACGCGACACCGTGGCTCGCCAAGTCTCGGTACGGACCGGTTTGACCGAGTCCGGAGAGACTGCAGAAGACGATCGACGCCTTCATGGCCCGTAGCGCCTCGTATCCGAGTCCACGACGCTCGAGCGCACCCGCGCGCATGCCCTCGATCACGACCTCGGCCGACATCACGAGGTCGCGGAACACGTCAGCCCCCTCGGAGGTGCGGAGGTCGATCACCGCGCTGCGCTTCCCGCGGTTCCAACGAAGATGGAGGAACGAGAGCTCGCCTTGCTTCGCCGCACCGACATGGCGCGTGTAGTCACCCGCGCCAGGATCTTCGACCTTGATCACATCAGCGCCCAAGTCGGCGAGGTGCATGCCGAGCATGTTCGGCGCGAGCAGCGCCACCTCCACGACGCGGAGGCCGTCGAGCAGCGCCATCGTCAGTCGCCGATGAAGTCGGCCTTGCGACCCTCGATGAGTGACTTCACGCCCTCCATCCGGTCCTGGGTCTGGGAGATCATCGCGGTCGCCGCGGCTTCCTCGGCGAACGCGGTCGCCATGTCGCTCACGAGCGAACGGCGGTAGAGGCGCTTCGTCATCCCGAGGCTGCGCGTCGGACCAAACGCGAGGCGCTGCGCGAGCTCGCCAGCCGTCGCCTCGACCTGATCGGCAGGAACGAGGCGGTTGATGGTACCCCACTCGTGCAACGTCTCCGACGTCACACCGTCGGGAAGGAGCGCGATCTCATTGAGACGATGAAACGGCAGGATCCGAGGCAGGAAGAAGCCGTCACCGCCGTGAGGCACCATGCCGCGCCGCGCGAACACGTGCGTCCAGCGCGCACCCTCGGCCGCGACGACGAGATCGGCGAGCAAGGCGAGCATCCAGCCGGCGCCGGCCGTGGTGCCGTTCACCGCGCTGACGACCGGGGTCTCCATCTCCCAGAGCGCCTGGAACATGCGCTGCCAGGTCTCGACATGAGATCGGTAGTCCAGAACGCCGATGGACGTGCGTACGGCGATCTTCGTGTCACCACCGGGCGTGAGGTCGCCACCGGTGCAGAAGTCCTTGCCCGTGCCGGTGATGACGACGGCCCGGACCTCGTGGTCGGCGTCGAGCGCCGGGAACAGCGCGGTGAGCTCGTCGCGCAGGGCGAAGTCGATGCCGTTGCGCTTCTCGGGGCGGTTCAACCGGATCCACTGGACCGCGCCGTCGCGCTCGAGGAGGAGACTCGTGGGCTCGCTGATGGCGGGCACCCTATCGTCCGCCGTTGTCGTCGCCAGGGGACGCCAGCCGCGCCTTCAGCTCGTGCTTCTTGACCTTGCCGCTGGCGGTCATCGGGAGCTCGGCCACCAGGTCGAGCTGCTCGGGAAGCTTGCGCCGTGACAGCCCGCGCGCGAGCAGGAACTCCCCCAGGTCCTCGAGCGCCGGCGGATCGGCCGCGTCACGCGGCACAACGCATGCGCATGCGCGCTCACCGGTCCGATCGTCGGGCACCGCCACGACCGCGGCGGCTCGTACCTTCGGGTGCTCGTGCAGCACGTCCTCGATCTCGCGCGCGCTGAGCTTCTCGCCCGAGCGCACGACGATGTCCTTCAACCGGCCGGTGACCGTGAGGTAGCCCTCGTCGTCGAGGAAGCCGAGGTCGCCGGTGTGCAGCCAGCCATCGCTCGTGAACGCGTCGGCGTCGAGCGACGAATCCTTGTAGCCGAGGAACATCTCGGGCCCGCGCGCCTGGATCTCGCCATCGACGATGCGCACCTCGTTGCCGCCGATCGGCCGGCCGTCGGTCTCCGCACGCTTCTCATCGGGCTCCCCTGGCCCCGATGAGCTCGTGATGCTCGGAAACTCAGTGGAGCCGTAGCCGCGTCCGGTTCGTACGCCGAGACGCACCATGGCTCTGCGGATCAGGTCCGGCGGCACGTCGGCACCACCACACGGGAACAGCCGGAACGACGAAAGGTCGTAGCGATCGAGGTCGGGATGGTCCACCACGCCCTGGAGGAACGGCGTGGCGCCACCACAGAACGTGCCGCGTTCGGCTTCCACCAGCTCGAGAAAGTGGCCGGGCTCCCATGCGGGCATCAGCACGCTCTTTGCGCCGAGCAGGACCGGGAGCAAGATGCCGTAGAGCAGCCCCGAGATGTGCGCGACCGGCGACGGCATCACGAAGACCTCGTCGCTCGTCATGCGGTGGAACTCGGCTTGAGCGCGACACTCCGCCAGCAACGTGTGATCGGAGTGCAGGACACCCTTTGGGTCGGCAGTAGAGCCGGACGTGTACAGGAGGTAATGCGGTGACTGCGGGTCGACCTTCGGAGGCTGGGGACGGGCGCCCGGTTCGCTCATCGCGACGACGGCCTGGGGGCTGTCGACGAACAGCGCGCTCCGGGCCTGCTCCCGGATGAAGCTGACCTCTCGCTCGCGGTAGATCGTGACGATCGGGTTGTGCACCGCGCCGAGACGATCGACTGCGAAGCACAACAGCATCGACTCGATGCAGTTCGGGAGCTGCGACGAGACAACGGCGCCCGGTCTGATGGCCTCGCGTCGAAGTCCCGCCGCGAGCTCATCGACCGCGGCGTCGAGCTCCGCGTACGTGAGACGCCGGTTGGCGTCCACGACCGCCGTCTTCATCGGTTGGTGCGCGGCCCATTGAGCCAACGCGTCGGCGAACGTCGCTGCAGTCACCGGCGCGTTCCGAGACCCATGGCGGTCGCCAGCCGGTCGCGGTGACGGGCCGTGCTCCCGTGGGTGAGCTCAAATGCCTTGGCGCGACGGGTGAAGGTGTGCAGATCGTGCTCGGTAGAGAAGCCGATCGCACCGTGCACCTGATGTGCGTTGAGGAAGACCCGTCGGATGGCGTCGTTGGCGTAGGACTTCGCGGCGGTGACCGCGAGCACGGCAGTCGCAGGATCACGATCGAGTGCCCAGGCGGCCTGGTAGGCGAGGTAGCGGCAGGCGTCCACGTCGGCGCGCATGTCCGCGCAACGGTGCGCGACCGCCTGGAACGAGCCGATCGGCCGGCCGAACTGGGTTCGGTCCTTGGCGTGCTGCACGCTGAGATCCAGCGCCCGCTCGGCCGCCCCCACCGCGAACGCGAGCTCCGCGATCGCGGCGTGATCCAGGACCCGGTCCAGCACATCCTTCGCGTCTGCAGTGCCGCCCAGCGGCTCGGCGGTCGCGCCGTCGAACATGACCAGTCCGGTTGGCTCGCCGTCGAGCGTGTCGTGGGCATCCACGCGCACCGTCTCGTCGGCCACCTCGAGGAGACGCAAGCCGTCGGCTGTCACCACGACCATCACGTCCGCACCAACGGCCCACGGCACCAGGACCTTCTTGCCCGAGAGAGATGCGGCACCCGCGATGCGAGGCGCGTCCCACTCGTCGCGCATCCCCGGCTCCAGCAGCGCGAGCGTGCCAACCGTCGCTCCTGCGGCAAGACCGGGCAGCCAACGTTCGCGCTGCTCCGCGCTTCCGAGCCAGAGCACCGGGAGCGCGGCGAGCACCCCGGACGCGATCAGGGGCGACGACACCGGTCCACGACCCAACGCCTCGCAGACAAGGGCAACGTCGACCATGCCGCCACCCGCCCCACCTTGATCCTCGGGGATGAGCAACCCCGACCAGCCCGCGCCCACCATCGTCGGCCATGGGTCAACAGCACTCGCGTCGGTGCCGTGACGATCGACGAACGCGCGCGCGGTCTCGGCCAGCAACCGCTGCTCGGCACTGAGCTCGAGGTTCATGGTGCGCGCGGGAGCCCGAGGCCCCGCTGAGCAACGATGTTCTTCTGGATCTCCAACGTGCCCGCCGCGACCGTCGTGGGGATGTTGCGCGTCCAGTACCGGTGGATCTCCCCTTCCAACGGTGCCAACGGGTCCTTCGAGCGCAACCGCCCCAACGGTCCGAGCAGCTCGAGACCGACGTGCCCAACCTGTTGCTCGAGCTGGGTGTTGTGCATGCGGGCGACGGACGCCTCGATCGTCGGTACCACCCCCGCCGCTTGCATCGAGACGGCGCGGTAGTTGAGGAGGCGCGCGGCCTCGTAGCGGGCGCGCATGTCGGCCAAGCGGTCACGCACTGCGGGGTCGTCGCCGCGGCCCGTCGCGTTGGCATACTCGACGAGGACCTCGATGACGCGTCCCGCCCGTGCGTACCGCGCGATGCCGACGCGCTCGAAGGTGAGCCCGGCGACGATCACGTCCCACCCGTGGTCCTGCTCCCCCAACAGGCACTCTCGTGGCACCCGGACGTCGTCGAGGAACACTTCGTTGAACTCGTGCGGTCCGGCCATGGTGTCGATCGGTCGCACGGTGATCCCGGGCGTCGTCATGTCCACCAGCAACACCGAGATGCCGTGATGCTTGGGCGCATCCCGATTCGTGCGCGTGAGCAGCAGGCACCAGTCGGCCGGCGCGTCGGCATAGCTCGTCCAGATCTTCTGACCGTTCACGATGAAGTGGTCGCCGCGATCCTCGGCGCGGGTGATCAACGAGGCAAGATCGGAGCCGGCATCGGGCTCGGAGAACCCCTGGGTCCAGATCACTTCGCCCTGGGCCATCGGCGGCAAGAACCGCGCCTGTTGCTCGGGGGTGCCGAAGCGCATCACGAGCGGTCCGATGTAGTTGAGGTTCATGTACTGCGGCCCGCGCGGCTCTTCGCGTGCCCACATCTCCTCGCGCACGATCGCTTGCATCCACACGCTCGCGCCTGCGCCACCATGCTCGGGTGGCCAGGCCATCGTGAGCCAGCCGCGCCCGGCGAGCATGCGGCACAGCTCGCGGGTGAACGGCATCGTCCGCTCGTCGTCGACGAACATGCCGCGCCACCAGTCGGGAACCTCGGCATCGAGGAACGCACGCAGGTCGGCCCGGAAGGCTTCTTCCTCTGCGGTGAAGGCGAAGTCCATGGTCCCCGCCCGCGTCAGCGGTCGCTGCGAACGATGCCGCCGTCGACCGTGAAGCAGCTGCCGGTGATCCACGCACCGCGCTCCGACACGAGCAGCGCGACCAGCCCGGAGATGTCGCTCGGCTCGCCGAGACGACCAGCGGGGATCGGACGCTTGCGCAGCGTGGCTTCGTAGACCTCCTCGACCGTCTTGCCCGTCACCTCGGCGCTGCGCTCGGCCGCTTCCTGCACGCCTTCACCGCGGATCAGCCCGGGCACGACGCAGTTGGTGAGCACGCCATCGCGCGAGAACGCGTTGGCCTGCGTCTTCGAGAAGTTGATGAGCGCCGCCTTCGCTGCGGCGTACGGGCCGAAGAACTCGTCGGGCTCACGGCCGACCCGTGACGAGATGTTCACGATCCGCCCCCAACCGCGCTCGCGCATCCCTGGCACGCATGCGACCGACACCCGGACCGCGCTCATGAGGTTGAGCTCGATGCTGGCGTACCAATCGTCGTCGGTGAGCTCGAGCAGCGGCTTCGGTGACCCCTTGCCTGCGTTGTTCACGAGGATGTCGACCCGGCCGAAACGCTCGTGGGCGGCGTCGACCACGTGCCGGGCGCCGTCGGCGGTCGCGACGTCGGCCTGCACCGCGACTACTTCACGACCGAGCGCACCGATGTCGGCGGCGGTCACCTCGAGGGGCTCACGCCGGCGGGCACAGATCACGATGTCGGCGCCCTCACCGGCGAGTGTGAGGGCGATCTCGCGGCCGATGCCCTGACTCCCACCCGTGACCAGGGCGACGCGACCATCGAGCCCGAGGTCCATCACAAAGGAAGGCGGTAGGCCTCGATCGCGTTGCCTCCGAGGATCTTGCGCTGGTCTTCGTCGGCGAGCCCGCCGATGCCCTCACGCAGCTCCTTCACCACCTCGGGGTGAAACTCAGGGTGCGGGTAGTCCGACGCCCACAGCACCCGGTCGGTGCCGAGGAACTCCGCGCAGGCGGCGATGTTCCACTCCTCAGCTTCGAAGCCCGCGTAGCACTGGCGCGCGAAGTACTCGCTCGGGAGCATGCTCAGCCAGCGCTTCTCGAGCGGGAACGCCTTGACCTGCTCGTCCATGCGCTGGAGCTGGGTGGGGATCCAGCCACCACCGGCTTCGAGGAACAGCAAACGCAAGCGCGGGAAGCGCTCGCACACGCCACCCATCAACAGCCGACCCATGCTCACGATCATGTCGGCGGTGTTGCCGACCGCTTGCCCGAGCCCCGAGCCGCCGTGGAGCTCGTCGCGCGCCGAGTTCGACAGCATGATGTTCTCGGTCACCGCGACCAACGCGAACTTGCGGCACGCGCCCGGCGTGTCCACGTGCACGCCAGGGTGCAATGCGACCGGCAGGTCGAGGTCCTGGCAGGCGGCCCAGAACCGGTCGTACGCGGAGTGGTTGAGTGGCAGGTCGGTGCCGTCGTCCGCGAACAGGTACGCCGACGGGCGGATGAACACGCCGCGCAGCCCGAGCTCGTTGACCGCGTGCTCGGCCTCGGCAACGGCACGATCGACGTCCTGGAGTGGGACCGCACCGATACCGAACAGTCGCGTCGGCGCCGCCGAGCAGTACTCGGCCACCCACTCGTTGTACGCACGCTGGCAGGCGGCCACGAACTCCGTGTCGTGCAAGGCAGGGATCTCGTCGACCGGGCCGAAGAACATCGCGATCGACGGGTACAAGACCGCCGCGTCGATGCCGTCGCGGTCCATGTCGGCGAGTCGCGCGTGCGGGTCGTACCCGCCAGGGATGCGGATGCTCTCGAGGAGGTCGTACAGCTCCTTGGGTGTCTTGCCCACGGCCTTGGCCACCGCGTCGCGCAGCTCACGACCACCGCTTCTGACCACACCACCCATATACGTGGTCTCGTAGACGTCGTCCTCGGTCACCTTCCTGGGGATCCAGTCGCCCCAGCGCTCGTGGTCCATACGCTCGACCCACAGGTCGTCGGCTTCCATCGTGTGCCCGTCGGCATCGATGACGAGATCCGTGGTCATTGCTTCCTCCCCCTCAGGTACCGGCGAGCGCGGCCACCACCGGCGCGAACGCTTCGAACGTGTCGTCGCCGAGCACCGCGTAGCTCACGCCCCACTCGTCGCGGCGCTTGTGGAGCGTCTCGATGACCTGCTCGACGGTGCCGACGAGCGCGACGCCCGACTCCAGCGCGTCTTGCGCGCTCAAGCCGAACCCGCCGGCGGCCGCGCCGGCGAACCCCTCGGCGTCATCGGTGATGGACGCGAGGAAATAGCGGATCTGGAGCTCGATGTCCTTGAAGCGCTTCCCCGCGCCCTCCTTCACCCACTCGATCTTCTGGCGCGTGCCCTCGGCCAGCGCGCTCTTGATCGCGTCGTCGGTGATCGCTCCTTTGCGAAGGTTGGGATTGATCCCGACGATGTCAGCCTCGCGGCCTGCGAGCTTGAGGACGCGCGGGGCGCCGCCGCCGATCACGATGGGCGGGTGCGGCTTCTGGACCGGCTTCGGGACGCCTACGTAGTCGGTGATCTCGTAGTGCTTGCCCTTGAAGCTGAACTTCTCGCCCGACCACGCGCCTTTCACGACGGCGAGCGCTTCCTCGAGCCGTTCCACGCGTGTCCCGGCCTTGTCATATGGCATGCCGAGCGCGTCGTAGTCGGTTTGCATCCATCCCGCGCCGAGGCCGAACTCGTGGCGTCCGCCGGAGAGCACGTCGACTGTCGCCGCTTCCTTCGCGGTGACTGCGGGGTGCTTGTAGTCGTTGCCGAGGACGAGGTGACCGATGCGCAGGGTGGTGGTATGCGCGGCGGCGAACGCGATCGCGACCATCGGGGCCAGCTCAGTGTCGATGAAGTGGTCGGGCATGAAGAGCGTGGAGTACCCGAGGTCCTCCATCTTTCGAGCCTTGGTGCGCCAGTCATCGGCCGAGCTCGCGCTCGACACCTGCACACCGAATCGGAACTTGTGGTCGTGTGCCATGGTCAGCTGCTCACGTGCCGGCCACTGCGGAGACGACGGCTGCGAACTCGTCCATCACCTCGGAGCCCACGACGTGGTAGCTCATCTGCCACCGTTCCCGGCGACGCTGAATCGTGTCGATCATCTCGTCCACCGTGCCGACGAGACCGACCGGGCTGTCGAGCACTTCCTTCGGCGAGCAGTCGAAGGCCGGCGCCATCGCCTCTGCGATTTGCTTCGAATCCTCGGTGAAGAGCGTGAAGCCGGCGAACGCCTGGATCTCGATGGCGTCGAACCGATCCCCCGCGCCTTCCCGTACCCAGCCGAGCTTTTCGTCGGTCGTTGCGGGGTTCATCGACGACGCGGTGCCGGGGTCGTTGGCGACACCCGTCTTCAGGTTGGCGTTGATGCCGATGATGTCGGCCTCGCGCCCGGCCAGTCGCAGGACGCGCGGCGCGCCGCCGCCGATGACGATGGGTGGGCATGGCTTCTGCACAGGCTTGGGCATGCCGTCGAGCTCGGTGATCGTGTAGTACTCGCCTTTGAACGAGAACTCCCCCTCGGCCATCAGTCCCTTGATCACGGTGATCGCCTCGGCCAAGCGGTCCACGCGCACACCGGGGCGGTCGAGCGGGATGCCCGTCTTCTCGTAGTCGACCGTCATCCACCCGGCGCCCAGCCCGAGCTCGAGCCGGCCGTCGGAGAGCAGGTCGAGGGTGGCCGCGTCGCGTGCGACCACGACGGGGTGGCGGTAGTCGTTGCCGAGCACGAGCGACCCGACGCGCAACGTGCTCGTGGCCTCGGCGGCCATCGCCATTGCGGGGAACGGCCCGAACGGGTGATCCACGAAGTGGTCCGGCACGTAGAGGGTTGAGTACCCGAGGTCTTCGGCCTTGCGAGCCGTCTCGCGGTACTCCTTGCCCGACTCGGCGCTGAGCGCCATCACTCCGAAGCGAAACTTTCGGTCATGCGCCACGGCGCCGCACCCTACTGCGGTGGGGGTCAGCGGCCGGTGGAGCCGAAGCCGTACGTATCCCGCGTGGTCTCGTCGAGCTCGTCCACTTCGTGCCACTCCACCTGTGACTCGACCTTCGTGATCACGAGCTGGGCGATGCGGTCACCGCGTTGCACGGTGTAGGGCTCGCTCGGATCCGTGTTCACGAGCAGCACCTTGAGCTCGCCCCGGTAGAGCGGATCGATGAGGCCTGGCGTGTTGAGGCACGTGACGCCGTGACGCAACGCGAGCCCTGACCGCGGGATCAGGAGGCCGGCGCACCCCTCCGGGATCGCGACGGCGAGACCGGTCGGCACGATTCCCCGCCCGCCTGCCGGCGCGAGCGTGACGCTCTCGTTGGCGTGCAGGTCGTAGCCCGCGTCGTGAACGTGCTGCTGGGTTGGGACTTGTGCCCCTTGGTCGAGCTTCGTGAACTCGATCTTCACCGGCCGGAACCTACGCCGTGAAGTCGCTCGCGAGCTCGACGCGCTGCTCGTCGCTCAACGTGATGTCGGCGCGGTACTCCGGGTGATCGATTGCGATGCCGACCGGGCCCGCGGCGAAGGCGCGCTGCTGGTCAGGCGTGAACGCGAACTTGAGGTAGTGGACCGCTGAGGTGACGTCCTCTCGCGTGAGGCGCTCGGCGTCTTCCTCGCGAGCAGACACCCTGTCGCCGGCGACAGCGAACGACACGTGGTGTTCGACGCCGAAGAGCCGCGGGAGCCATTCGCGGAGTGCTGCCTGGTCGTCAATCTCGATGAACATCGTGCCAGACAGCTCCCCCGTCTCCGGCAGGAGCTGGTTGTACGTGTTGATCTCGTGGGCGATCTGCTCGTCGCGGAGCATTTTCTCGGCGCGCGCCATCTCTTGGATCTGGAATCGCATCGTGTCGGTGTTCTCGAACACGATCGAGATCAAATCGCCGAGGTTCAGTCTTCGGCGGTTCTTGGTCGCGATGATCTCCGCGCGGAACTCATCGCGCTCGCGCTCGTACTCGCGGAGGTCCTTGATGTCGCTCGTGGAGAGCTTGCGCACTAGTCCTCCCCGAGCCCGTACGCGGCTGCGAGCACCTGGATCGGATGACTCGGCACCTTGCCGGTGGCCTCTCGGATCGCGGTGTTCGCGAGATGGCAGTCGCCCGCGACGAGATCGGTGTCGGCCTTGCTGACTGCCTCCATCAACGGCTTGGCGATGCGTCGGGCCATCTCGACGTTCTCGGCCCGCAGGCCCCACGTGCCGTCGATGGCAGAGCATCGCTCCACCATCGTGACCTTCGCGCCCGTGAGCGCCATCAGGTCGCGACTCTTCGGGCCGATCTGCTGCGCGCGGTAGTGACAAGCCGCGTGCCACGTGATCGTCTCGTGGGTGGGGCCAGTGAAGTTCGTGTCGAGCGGCTGTTCGCGATGGCGCGCCATGAGGTACTCGGCGACATCGAAGGTGTGCTTGGCGACCAGCCGGGCGTCGTCGGTTCCCAGGAAGTCGGGGACTTCGTTCTTCATCACGTACGCGCACGTGGGCTGGGGCACGATCACGTCGCACCCGGCCTTCACCGCATCGACGAGCGCCGCCACGTTGCGCTCCGCGTGCTCCCGGAACTTGTCCACGTCGCCGGCATCGAGCCAGGGCATCCCGCAGCACACCTGGTCGGCGGGGAGATCGCACGAGATGCCGTTTCGCTCACAGACGCCGACGGTTGCCTTGCCGATCTCCGGGTCCTGGTACTCGACGAGGCAGGTGGTGAACAGCGCGACGCGCGTGGCAGCCGCGTGGTCGCGCAGCGCAGGGGTTCGCCTCGCGAACCACTTCGAGAATCGCTCCCGGGCGTACTCAGGGAGCAGGCGGACCCTCGAGATGCCCGTGGCCTTCTCCATGAGGAAGCGAAGGGGCCGGACGTCGTTGGTGCGGTTGACCAGGGGCGCGAGCTTCGTGGCCACCTTGCCCTGGAGATCGGTGCGGGCGAGCAGCCGCGCGCCCTTCTGCACGTCCCGCTTCTCCGCCTGGATCGCCAACGAGCGCAGCATGAGCCGGGGGAAGTCGATCACCCACTCTTGACCCTGTTCAGGGGTGTACGGGCAGGCGATAAAGCAGAGCTTGCACTGGTAGCACTCGTCGACGACGACCTTGTGCTGCTCGTCAGAGAGGAAGGTCACGTCGTGCGCGCCGTCGTCGCGCTCGTCGATCATCTTGAAGAGGTCCTTGAACGACGGGCAGAACTTCACGCAGATCCGACAGTCGGAGCAGATCTGGAACGTGCGATCGCGCTCGGCGCGCGCGCCACCTCCGTCGAGATAGGACGCGTCGAGCGGATCGTAGAGATGCGAGGTCATGGACTCAAACGTCACAAGGGTGCGTCTCTGACCCCGGAATAGCCGGGTCAGGGACGCACCCCGGTGGTGACGTTTACTTGATGGACTCGAGGCCCGACGTGAAGCGGCCGGCGTGGCTCGTCTCGGCCTTGGCCAGTGTCTCGAGCCACTCCGCGATCTCGTCGAAGCCCTCGTCGCGGGCGGTCTTGGCGAAGCCCGGGTACATCTCGGTGTACTCGTACGTCTCGCCCTCGATCGCCGACTTCAAGTTGTCGGACGTGGCTCCCACGGTCACACCGGTGACCGGGTCGCCAACCTCGGCGAGGAAGTCGAAGTGACCGAACGCGTGCCCGGTCTCACCTTCCGACACCGAGCGGAAGAGTGCCGCCACGTCGGGGTACCCCTCCACGTCGGCTTTCTGCGCGAAGTAGAGGTAGCGGCGGTTCGCCTGGCTCTCGCCGGCGAAAGCCTCCTTCAAGTTGTCGTGCGTCTTGGATCCTTTGAGTTCTGGCATCAGATGTCTTTCCCTTTCGTGTCGTTTGCTGCGAAACAGGTCACGTTGGATCTTCGATGGTGGCGGCGCACTCGTCGCACACGCCGCGGAAGTTCACCTCGACGTCGGCAACCGTGAAGCCACGCCGCTCGCGTGCGGAGATGCGCAGCGCGCCGACGTCGACGAGCACGTCGCGCGCCTTCCCACAGCTCGTGCACACGAGGTGGTGGTGGGCATCCTCGACATTGGGGTCGACCCGCACACTCCCCGTACCCACGTCGAGAAGCGCAACTTCACCCAGCGCCTCGAGGTCGTGGACGGTCTGGTACACGGTCTTGAGCGAGATCGTCGGCATCTCGCTTCGCGCCGCCTCGTGGAGCGCCTCCACCGTGGGGTGCGACGCGTTGCCGTGGAGCAGCCGGAAGATCGCCTGGCGCTGCGGCGTGACCCGCAGCCCCTGCGCCCGGAACCGCCCCGTGAGCTCCTCGACCGTCTTCATGCGACGGCCACCCTATCAACAACGATTGTCAATTACCAATCGCTCCCCCCTCGAGCAAGTGACGGAAAGGCTCCGTATTTGACCCTCAGCGTCACTTGCTCGGGGAGAGGGACCGCGGCGTCAGCCCTTGAGGGCGCCTTCGCCGAGCTTGGAACGGATCTCCTTCTCGAAGGCGGCGACGCTCTCCCCTGCGTGCTGCTCGCGCAGGCTCTCGAGCTTGGGGTAGCCGGCGTCGCGCTCGGCATCCCACTCGTCGGCGAAGTCCCCCGACGCGATGTACTCGAGCATCTCGCGCATCTTCGGGGCGACGTCGAACTCCGAGAACGCCTCGCGCCGGGTCAGCTGGCCGTACTGGCTCGTGGGTGAGTGGAAGCGGAACTGCCCCGTGTACCCGATCTCTCGCACGAGTCGCATCGTGCGCTCGCTCTCCCCCGACAACGTCATCTCGGTGATGACGGCCTCGAGCGGGATTCCCATCTCGACGAGGCACTTCACGTACGCACCGCTCACGTGCGTCATGACCGCGGAGCGCACCTGCTCTTCGGCGAGGTCGAGGAGCGCCTCCTGGTGGGGCGTGAGCTCGATCGCGCCCTGGCGGAGCCCGCCGATCGCCTTGGCGACGGCGAGCGTGCGTTCGCGCGCCCGACCAGTCACGTCGGTCTGCACGCCGACTGCGGTGATGAACCCGATGCCTTCCTCGTAGCAGAGGCGCACCTCGGGTCCGAGCATGCGTGGGGCGACCATGCCCACGTCGCCGTCAGGAGCGAAGCGGTCGAAGGCGAGGCAATAGCCGCTCGCGAGAATCGTGAGGCCATCGGCCTTGCGCTTGATGGGCAGCGACGGGATCACGTCGTCAGGCACGAGCACGCACACGACATCGACGTCGCTCGCCTCCTCGAGATCGAGGGGCGTGAACCCGTCCGTCTCGGCCTTGGTGCGCGTCTCATCGGCGCGCACGCACACCCGCACGTCGAAGCCCGAGTCGCGCCAGTTCAGCGCCCACGAGCGCCCCTGGTTGCCGTAGCCAACCACCGCCACGGTCGCGCCCTCGAGCGCCTTCAGGTCAGCGTCCTCGTCATGGAAGATCGTCGTCATGGCACCGTAACCTACGCGATCCATGGGGCTGCTCGTCGGGGACGTCATCCGTCACGCCGCGAGCGTCACGCCTCACCAGCTCGCCGCCACCATGGGCGACGAGGAGCTGCGCTTCGCCGAGCTCGAATCCGCAGCGAACCAAGTGGCCCGAACCCTCGCCGCGGCAGGCGTGGGCCGAGGCGATCGGGTCGCGTGGTGGGGTGAGACCTCACTCGAAGCGATGCCGATCTTCGCCGCCTGCGCCAAGCTCGGAGCGGCGTTCATGCCGGTCAACGCCAGGTTGGGTGCCGACGAAGCGTCCGAGGTGATCGGCTACGCCCGACCACGGCTGACGATCGTCGACGAAGACCACGCCGCCACCAAACCCGCATTCGAGTACGTCGAACAGGCGGCGATGTTCCACGACGCTTCGGGTCGCGAGCGGACCGATGTGGTCGATGCCGCCCTGGACGAACGCGACACGCATGTCATCTTCTTCACGAGCGGGAGCACGGGTCGATCCAAGGGAGTCGTGCTGTCAAACCGAGTCAGCTTCTTGCGGAGCTTTCCGCATCTGCTCACCGACCACGACGGTGGCACCGTCTGCATGTTCCCACTGTTTCACATGTCGGGCTGGTCGATGACGCTCAACGCGTGGCAGATGCGCTGCCCGGTGCACATGGTGCCAACACCCGACGCGCATTCGTTGCTCGCTACTGCCGAGCGGCGTGGCGCAAGCCGTCTCTATTGCATCCCTGCGGTATGGACTCGCGTGCTCGACCACGATCGCACGGGCTACGACCTCTCGACGGTGCGCGAGGCCGACACGGGAACTTCCGCGACGCCACCGGAACTCCTCGCTGCGATCAAGGAAGCGTTCCCGGGCACGGTGACGCGCGTGTACTACGGGTCGACGGAAGCCGGGCCCGCCGCATTGCTCGGCGACGCCGACCTCGCGCGTAAGGCGGGCTCGGTCGGGTTGCCACCGCCGACGGTCTCGATCCGGCTCACGCCCGAGGGAGAGGTGTGCGTGTACAGCGAGCTGCTCATGGACGAGTACTTCGAGCAGCCAGATGCGACCGCCGAAGCCCTGCGGCCACTCGATCCGGGCGGGCCGTTCTGGTACCACACCGGTGACCTCGGAGCGCTCGATGACGAGGGCTACCTGTCGATCGTCGGGCGCGCACGCGACCTGCTCCGCACGGGAGGTGAGACAGTCGCGCCCGGCGAGGTCGAGACCGTTCTCGCCGACCATCCCGCGGTCGCCGAGGTGGCCGTCATCGGGATCCCCGACTCGGACTGGGGTGAGGTCGTGTGCGCGGTAATCGTCGCACGCGTCGGACACGAATCCAGCGTTGACGTCGACGCGCTGCGCGCACATTGCGAGGGGCGCCTTGCCGGATTCAAGCATCCACGGCGGGTCGAGCTGGTGAACGAGCTCCCGCGGACAGCGGCGACCGGACAGATCCAGCGCACGCTTCTCGTGGAGCGGATTACCGCGACCGGCTGATCGATCCGGCCACCTCGACCCCCCGTTTCCCTGACGGTTGCGTCAGGGTGAGGGGTGTTAGAAGATGCCGCAGCACGCCACGACCTAGGGGGGATCAAGGGATGGTTGGACGTCGGATCACCACCGCGCTCGTCACACTCGCACTCGGCTTGGGCGGCACCATCGCCACAACCGCAGTAGCGGGTGCCGGCGAGAAGAAGCCTGACTTCTCCAAGCTCAAGGAGATCAAGGAGCCCGCGAACTGCGACAAGCCCGACCCGGGCATCACCGACGACACCATCAAGGTCGGCGTGATCACGATCTTGAGTGGCCCCCAGGGCGTCAGCTTCGCGCCGAGCACCGAGAACGGCATCCGGGCCCGGATCGACGCGGCGAACGCGAGCGGCGAGCTCGGCGACCGTCAGATCGAGCTCGTGGTGAAGGACGACCAGGCGAACCAGGCCAACAACCTCACGGCCGCGCAGCAGCTGGTCGAAGAAGAAGAGGTCTTCGGCATCATCGAGGTGTCCAACGTCGCCGACGGCAGCGGCGAGTACCTCAACGAGGAGAAGATCCCCGTTGGTGGGTGGCACCTCGGCCAGAAGGAGTGGGGCATCTACCCCAACATGTTCTCGTGGCGGAACTCGCAGCCGCCCGAGCCGACCGAGACGTTCAGCAGTCGCAACGCCGACGTGATGAAGGCACTCGGCGCCAAGAAGATCGCCCTGGTCGGAGCCAACATCGCGTCCAGCGCGGTCTTCATGGACCAGGCCGGCGTCGCGGTTGAGAACACCAAGGGCCTCGAGCTCGTCTTCAAGACGACCGACGTGACGCCCGAGCAGCAGGACTTCACCGGTATCGCCGCGCAGATCAAGGAGAGCGGCGCCGACGGCATGTACACCGGCCTCGCCGGCATCCAGGCGAACGGGCTGGTCCAGGCGCTCAACCAAGCAGGCGTCGAGCTCAAGGCGACCGTGTTCCCCGGCGGCTACGACAGCCGCGTCACGGCGCTTCCCGGCTACGAAGGCGCGTACATGGGCACGGAGTTCAAGCCGCTCGAAGTGGGCTCACCGGGGCTCACCGCCTACGAGGACGCGATCGCGGCCTTCGACCCCGAGGCCAACCCGCTCAACTTCTTCCAGATTCAGGGCTACTTCAGTGCGGACGTGTTCGTGCAGGGCCTGATCGCGGCCGGCGTGGGGTGCCCGACGCGCAAGGCCTTCATCAACAACCTGCGCCTGGTCAAGGGCTACGACGGAGGCGGTGCGTTCGTCCCGGTCGACTACGACGAGATCTTCGGTCGCATCTTCTACTGCGTGTACTACGTGCAGCTGGTGGAAGGTGAGTTCGTGCCGCAGTTCGACGGTGAGCCGCTCTGCGCCAAGAAGCTCATCGACCACGGCAAGGTCAGGAAGCTGAAGGCGGCCGAGGTGGCCAAGGGCTAGGTCATCCCGAACTGATCGCTCGTCTGGGCCGGGTCACCTCGTGACCCGGCCCAGCCGGTAGTCCGGAAAGGGCCAATGGGTCCGTTCATCCTCACGGGGCTGGTGCTGGGCAGCATCTACGCGGTCTCGGTGCTCGGCCTCGTGCTCACCTACAACGCGTCACGCGTGTTCAACTTCGCCCACGGCGCGATCGCGTACTTCGCTGCCGTCACGTACTACTGGCTCACCAAGTTCCAAGGTTGGTCTGTGCCGCTCGCGGCGATCACGTGCGTCTTCGTGGTCGGCCCACTGCTCGGGCTCTTCCTCTTCCGCATCGTCTTCCACCGACTCACCGCCGCGCCTCCGGTCGTGCGGTTCGTGTCCACGGTGGGCCTGTGGGTGGCGATCCCCGCGTTCGCCAAGCTGATCTACGGGACCACCGTGGTCGGCGGCGAGGTGCTCGCACCCGGCTTCGGCGGCAGCCCGCCGGGCGAGTTCGACGTCTTCGGACTGACCGTCAACTGGAACCAAGCCAGCGTGATCATCGGCGCGGCGCTCGTCGCCGCGGTGTTCGGGCTCATGATGCGCTTCACGCCCTTCGGACTCGCCACCCGCGCCGCCGTGGACTCGCCACGCGTCGCGGCCCTCTCCGGGATCAACCCCGCAGTGATCAGCGCCATCTCTTGGATGCTCGGCTGCGGCCTCGCCGCGTTCGCGGGGGTGCTCCTCAGCCCAACGGCCGGGCTCGGTGAGGTGCAGTTCACGCTGCTGCTCGTCGTGTCGTTCGCGGCTGTCGTGGTCGGACGATTGCGCAGCCTGCCGCTGGCGTTCGCCGGAGCGCTCGGCATCGGACTCCTGCAAGGGCTGTCCGAGAAGTACATCCCAAAATGGTTCTTGACCGACAGCTCGGCCCTGGGCACCGCGATCAAGACCGGGTTCAAACCCAGCATCCCCTTCATCGTGATGCTCGGCGTGCTCCTCGCGTACCAAGGGTTGCGTCGCGAGCAGTTCGAGGTGGACCTCCGTGCCGGACCCGCGGAAGAGGAGATCGCACCCGTCACCCGCATCACCGGATGGCGCGCCGCGATCGGACCGGCCGCGCTTGCGCTGGCGCTCTTCTCGGTCCCGCTTTGGAACAGCGACTTCTGGGTCGGAACTGTCCTGAGTCAAGCGATGGCGCTCGGTGTCCTGTTCTTGACCTTCACCGTCGTCACCGGTGAGGGCGGCATGCTCTCGCTCACGCAGACAGCACTCGCGGGAGTAGGCGCGTTCACTGCGGCGAAGCTCGCGACCAACGCCGGATGGCCCGTCTGGGCCGCACTCCTGATGGGCGCCATCGTGGCCGTGCCGGTCGGGCTCATCGTGGCGGGCTTGAGCCTGCGACTCGGCGGGCTCTACCTCGCGCTCGCCACGTTGGCCTTCTCGCAGCTCCTCCGCTATCTCGTGTTCGCGCGCTCCGACTTCGACAACTTCAACAGCGGCGTCACGATCGACCGCCCTGCGATGTTCGGTATCGACTTCAACGGCGACGACAACTTCTACTTCCTGCTCGTGATCATCTTCTTGATCGTCGCGCTCGTCGTCGTGAACCTCCGCCGATCGACAACGGGCATGGTGCTGGCCGCCATGCGGTCGAGCGAGGCCGCGGCTGCCACGATCGGCATCAGCGTCGTTCGATCCAAGCTCATCGTGTTCGGGCTCAGCGCGTTCATCGCCGGTCTCGGTGGAGGCCTCTACGCCGTCAGCTTCGGCAGGGCGACCGTCCCGTCGTTCGACGTGCTCATCGGGATCGTCTGGCTCGCGATCGTCGTGACCTGGGGAATCCGCTCGGTCGTCGGCGCGTTGATGTCCGCGGTCCTCTTCGTCGCCCTCCAGGCACCCACCAACAAGCTGAGCCTGATCTTCGTGGTGATCGTGGTCTTCATCGTGATGGGCATGACCGCGCGACTCTTCGGGTCGGGTGCGATGCGCACCTCCAAGGGAATCGGCCTCGCTATCGCGCTCTATGTGGTCGGCACTGCCTTGGTCGTGTTGATCTTGCCGATCAACGTTCGGGAGGAGATCGACCTCGGGACGGCGTGGGACTACATCCCGACGATCTTGTTCGGTCTCGGCGCCGTCTTCCTGGCCAAGCAGCCCCGCGGCGTGCTGTTCGACGTGATGAATCGCATCCGGCTGCGCGACCTCCAACGTGAGGCACGCCGAGCTGAAGCAGAGGCCGCGGAGGTGCCGGCATGAGCGCTCCCCTGCTCGACGCACGCGGCGTCACGGTGCAATTCGGCGGCGTGGTCGCGTTGGATGCCGTCGACTTCGCCGCGAACGAAGGTGCGATCACCGGGCTTGTCGGTCCCAACGGTGCCGGCAAGACCACCTTGTTCGGCATCCTGTCGGGCTTGATCCGCCCGAAAGCAGGCCAGGTCACCCTCGGCAACATCGACATCACCAACATGAGCCCGCAGAAGCGGACTCGTCTCGGGCTGGCTCGGACCTTCCAACGGCTCGAGCTCTTCGGCGAGATGACCGTGCGTGAGCACCTCGTGGTCGCGCACCGCGTGCGCCAGCGGCGCGATCGCACCCTCGTGCGCGACTTGCTGGGGCTCGGCGGCAGGCCCTCGGCGGGGGAAGATGAGGCGGTCGACGCGATCCTCGAGCTCTTGGGTCTCGATGCAGTCGCGGAGCAACCCGTCGTGCTGCTCCCCCTCGGGACGGGCCGGATCGTCGAGATCGCCCGTGCGCTCGCCACAGAGCCGCGCATCGTGCTGCTCGACGAGCCCACGTCTGGTCTGGACGTGCACGAGACTGCGCAGGTTGCGACCGCACTGCGCGGCGCTCGCGACGATCGAGGCGTTGCGTTCGTGGTCGTTGAGCACGATGTGGAGCTCGTGCTCGAGATCTCGGAGGTGATCACCGTGCTCGACTTCGGGAAGGTGATCGCGCAGGGTCCGCCGTCCTACATCCGCGCCAGCACCGAGGTGCAGGCCGCATACCTCGGCACCGCCACCGCGGACGCGGGGCCGTCGTGAACGACACCGCCGCACCGGTGCTGGAGGTCGAGGGCCTCGAAGTGCACTACGGCGAGGCGCGCGCGGTCTTCGGTGTGGACCTGAAAATCGCGTCCGGAGAGGTCCTCGCGGTGCTCGGCCCCAACGGTGCCGGCAAGTCGTCCCTCGCGGCCGCGATCACCGGTCGTGTGTCACCTGCGGCCGGCACCGTACGCATCGCTGGTCAGGACGTCACCAAGAGCTCGGCGGCGGACATCAGTCGACTCGGGGTTGCATACGTGCCCGAAGAGCGCGCGATCTTCCCGCACCTCTCGGTGGCGGACAACCTGCGCGTACTGTTGCGCTATGCCGTCCCGCGCGACGACCGCGCCGCGGCCGTGGAGCGCGCCCTCGAGCTGTTCCCCGTCCTCGGCGAGCGTCGCCGCCAACAGGCGGGCACGCTCTCAGGCGGCGAGCAGCAGATGCTCAGCCTCGCCCGGATGCTTGCCGCGCCGCCGAAACTGCTGATCGCCGACGAGATGTCGCTCGGACTCGCGCCGCGCCTCGTGGATCTCGTGTTCGACTCCCTCCGGCGCGCCCGCGAGGAAGGCGTGACGATCCTCCTCATCGAGCAGTACGTCGAACGCGCGCTCGGAATCGCGAACGATGCCGTCATCCTCCGCCGTGGACGCATCGGCTGGAGTGGTCCCGCGAGCGAGGCGCACGCTGAGCTCGTCGCGGGCTATCTCGGCTCGGAGAGCTGACCGGCCGCGAACTTGCGCGACGCGCGCGCCAGACTGCCTGCATGCGATACGTGATGGTCGACATCGAGGCCGACGGGCCGGTTCCCGGCGACTACTCGATGATCTCCGTGGGCGCCGTGCTCGTCGACAAGGCACTCGAGACCACGTTCTACCGCCGCATACGACCGATCTCCAACCAGTGGATGCCCGACGCGCTCGCGATCTCCGGCTTCAGCCGTGAGCAGACCCTTGCCTTCGATGACCCCGCGGAGGTCATGCCCGCGTTCCGAGAGTGGCTGAACGGCATTGAGCGCGGCGACTGTTGGTTCATCGCCGACAACGCGGGCTTCGACTGGGGCTTCGTCAACTGGTACTTCCATCGGTTCTGCGGCACCAACCCGTTCGGACACAACAGCGACGACCTCGGGAGTCTCTACAAGGGCATCGTGGGTGACACTACGAAGGACTTCGAGCACCTGCGCGTGACCCGGCACACGCACAACGCGTTGGAAGATGCGATCGGCAATGCCGAAGCACTGCTCCGCATGCGCTCGGAGCTCGGCCTCCAGATCGACCTCTAGATCTGTCTCAGGGGTTGCGGAGGCGGTCGCGGAGCACGAACTTCTGCACCTTGCCCGACGGAGTGCGTGGGAACTCCTCGATCGGGTGCACTTCCTCCGGCCACTTCTGCTTGGCGAGTCCGGACGCGCCGAGGTGCTCGCGCATCGCCTCGAGTGACGGCACCGCGCCGGCTCCCGGCTGCATCCGCACGAACGCGGCACCGTGCTCTCCGAACTTCGGATCCGGTGCCGCCACGACCGCGACCTCGGCCACGCCGGGCATGCGCACGATCTGGTCCTCGACCTCGAGCGCGCTGACGTTCTCGCCGCCGCGGATGATGATGTCCTTCTTGCGGTCGACGATGGTGAGGTAGCCATCCTCGTCGAGGACGCCCACGTCACCCGTCGCGAACCAGCCGTCGTCGTCGAGCGACGCCTTGGTGAGTACCGGATCCGTGTAACCGACGAAGCAGTCGGGACCCTTGCTCCAGATCTCACCGGGTTCCCCGAGCGCAACCGGCTTGCCCTCGTCGTCCCGAAGCTCGATCTCCACCCCAGGCAGCGGATGCCCGTCGGTGCTGAGCCGCTTGTCGCGCGGCTCGTCGTGTGTGGCCCCGGTGATGGACGGATGCTCGGTGGATCCGAAGCTGCGGACGACGGACATGCCGAGTCGCTCAGCCCGCTCGCCGACCGCCGAGGGAACCGGGGATCCCCCGAGGCCGATGCGCCGCATCTTCGCCGCGTGCTCGGGCGTGAAGTCGGGGTGATCGAGGAGGCTCGTGAGGAAGTAGGTCGCACCCGACCCGCTCGAGAGGTCGTCCTCGAGCATCGCCGCCAGCACCGTCTTCGGATCCCACACGTCGATGAGATAGATCGGCTCGCGGCGATACACGGGGATGAGGAGTGCGGCGAGCATCCCGATCGCGTGCCCAACCGGTGCGCCCACGAGCATCGCCCGTTCCGAGGCGGTCGCGGCCATCTCGGCGAGCTGCTTGACCTCGGAGCCGATGGTGCGGTGTGAGTGCACGACACCCTTCGGATCCGATGTCGTGCCCGAGGTGTACGCGATGAGCGCTGGCCAAGATGGATCGACGTCGGCTGGGACGTCGATGGGATCGTGTGCGGACAACTCGTCGAACGAGCGCGCGCCGGGGGGCACGGAGTCACCCACGACGTAGGTCTGCTCGAGCGCCGGCAGCTCGGGCAGCGTCTCGAGGTTGGCGAGGTAGTCGAGGTGCCCGAAGCGGTCGGCGGTGATGAACCAGCGTGCGCCCGACTGCCGGAGGATGAACCCGACTTCCTTCGGTCCGTAGAAGTGCACGATCGGTACCACGACGGCTCCGAGGAACGCGGTGGCCCAGAAGGTGGCCGCGGCCTCGAGCCAGTTCGGCAGCTGGAACGCCACCGGGTCGCCGGGACGTACGCCGGCGGCGCGCAGGCCTCCGGCGACGCGCCGGGCGAGGTCCGCCGCGTCGGCGTACGTGCCGCGCCAGGGCCGGACATCGGAGCGGAACGAGACGACGTTGTTCGGCGCCTCGGGGAAGCCGGCCGCCAGGATTGATCCGAGCGTCTCGTCGGTCCATGACCCGTCGGCGAGGTAGCGCTTCGCCCGCTCGCCGTCGTCAGGGCGCAGCTCGAGGTCGAGGAGACTCACAGGCCCGAACCTACAAGGGGCGACGGTAGTTGCGTCAGGGTCCAGGCGGGAATAGCGTTCCTGCAGTGCAGAATATCATTCCCGTCGGTAGGGCGCTGGCCGAGCCGGTGGAGCAGACCGTCGCCGCACGCACGCTGCAGGAGCGGTCCGACACCTACACCGAAGAGGTCCGGCGCCTGCTCGATGCCACGTATGCCGTCATGCGTCGGACCGGCAGCGTCGACCCGCGGGTGAGCGACATCGTCGCGGAGGCAGGCCTGTCGAACCAGGCGTTCTATCGCCACTTCCGCGGCAAAGACGAGCTCCTGCTCGCGGTGCTCGACGACGGGCAGCGCCGGCTCGTGTCCTACCTCGAGGCCCGCCTTGGTCGCGTCGATCCAGGCGCGCCGCGCGTGCGCGCGTGGATCGAAGGTGTGCTGGAGCAGGCACGCAACCGGGACGCGGCAGCGAACACCCGACCGTTCATGGTGAACAGCGCGCGTCTCGCGGATCAGTTTCCGGATGACACCTCCCGTTCGCGCGAACAGATGATGGCGCCGCTGCGTGCCGCGATTGCCGACGCCGGCGGAGATCCGGTGCGCGATGCCGACGCGATCTACCACCTCGCCATGGGACAAGCCGGTGACGCCATCGCCCGCGGGCAGCTCCCGACGAAGGCCGTGGTCGGCCATCTCGTGCAGTTCGCACTGCGAGGCATCGGAGGGACTCGATGAGCGAGCGCGAGCTGATGGTGACGGGGATGGGCGGGCAAGGGGTGCAGCTGGCCGCGCAGGTCATCGCGCAAGGCGCGACGATCGAAGGTCGCAACGTGCAGCTGTTCGGCGTGTACGGCGGCATGATGCGCGGCGGCAACACCGACGCCAGCGTCGTCGTCGGCGATGGCCCGATTCAGGCACCTCCCGTGCTCTCGCACACGTGGTCGGCGATTGGCATGCACGACAAGTTCTGGGCCCAGATCGGCCCGAAGGTGCGCGACGGCGGGTTGGTGCTCGTGAACGATGCAACCTTCGCGACCGAGCTCGACGAGGCACGCTTGCAGGTGTTGCGCGTTCCTGCCACCGACATCGCTACGACGCTCGGAAGCGAGCTCGGCGGCTCTCTGGTGATGGTCGGCGCGTACCTGGCCACCACCGGGCTCGTTGGGCTCGACGCGGCGATCGAGGGCATGCGCGAATCGATCCCGTCGTACCGAACACAGCACATCGCGGCCAACGAGACCGCGCTGCGCGCGGGATACGACGCGGTCGACCACGGCATGGTGCCGGCATGGTCCAACGAGGGGGTTCCGGCTTGAGCACCACAACGATCAAGAGCCGCGGCACGATCACGATCGACACCGAGACGTGCAAGGGCTGCGAGCTGTGCATCACCGCGTGTCCGCCCCGCGTGCTCACGATGACGCCCAGTGCCGTGAACGGTCTCGGATACCACTACCCGCAGTTGCACCCCGGGTGCACCGGCTGCGCCGCCTGCCTGTTCGTGTGCCCCGACTTCTGCTTCGAGGTCTTCCGCTACGACGAGCCCGTCCTCACCGAGGTCGCACAATGAGCGTTTTGGCGTCGAAGAACCCCGATATGCGGGGTCTATCGACGCCAAAACCCGATCTTCTCCCCCGGCGCGGGCTGATGGAGGGGTCGGAGGCGATCGCGTTGGCGTCGATCGCGGCGGGGTGCCGGTTCTTCGCGGGGTACCCGATGACGCCGTTCACGGAGGTGCTCGAGCACTTCGCCAAGTACCTGCCCGACGTGGGCGGTGCGTGCATCAACGCCGAGAGCGAGCTCGAGGCGGTCGGCATGGCGTGGGGGGCACTGTCCACCGGCGCGCGTGCCGCGACGGGCTCCACCGGACAGGGTCTGTCGCTCATGCAGGAGTCATTCTCCGAGATCACGCTCGCGGAGCTCCCGCTCGTGATCTTCAACATGGCGCGCGGTCAGCAGGACTACTTCCAGGCCACGCGGGGTGGCGGCCACGGCGACTACCGACACATCGTCCTCGCGCCGATTGACATCACCGAGGCCGTCGAGCTCACCCAGCTCGCGTTCCATCTCGCGGATACCTGGCGCAACCCGGTGCTCGTCTACGGCGACTACCTCACCGCGCACACACGCGAGTCGGTCACGGTCGAGCCGATCGACTTCGGCCCTCTACCAGAGAAGCAGTGGGCGCTCGACGGCTCACTCACCGGAACGAACCGCTCGCGGCTGGTGTCGCCGCTCGGCTTCGGCAAGCACGGCCGCCTCAGCCCAGGCATCGAGGCGCACCTGCGCACCATCGCCGCCAAGCACCAAGAGATGGAGGCCGCTGAGGTCCGCGTCGAGTCGGCGTTCACCGACGACGCCGAGACCGTGGTGGTCGCGTTCGGCACGCCGGCCAAGTTCGTGCGCTACGTGGTGCAGCAGTTGCGCGCCGACGGCGAACGCGTCGGCTACGTGCGCCCGATCTCGCTGTGGCCATTCCCGTACGCCGCCGTCGCCGACGCAGCCGCGGACGTACGCACGGTGGCGGTGTTCGAGCTGTGCGCCGGGCAGATGATCGACGACGTGCGCCTCGGTGTGCTCGGCGCCGCGCCCGTCGTCGGCATCGGCGGAATCTCCACCGACGGCTCGGGGTTCGGCGTCGGCCCGCTGCTCGATGCGGAGCTCATCCGCGACCGCATCCTCGCGGTACACCGTGGCGGCCCCGACGCGCAGCTCCCTCCCCTACCCGACAACGAGAGGACCCAGGGATGAGGCACAGAGTGCCTGCGGAGCAAGCGAAGCAATGGAGATGAGCACGCCCATCGCCTTGGGACCGGTGCTCGACACGACCGTCGCGCCCACCGCAGCACGCAAGGTCGGCGATCTCAAGCCCGACCTGCTGCTGACGCAGGAGCACAACATGTGCCCCGGCTGTGGCGAGCCGCTCGTGCTGCGGTCGTTCCTCGAGTCACTCGGCGAGCTCGGCGTTGCGCAACAGTCCATCGCCGTCCTCGGCATCGGCTGCTACACGAGCTTCGCGGGCTCGATGGACGTCGACCTCGTGCAAGCGCTACACGGCCGAGCTCCCTCGGTCGCGACCGGTGTGAAGCGGATGCTCCCCGACTCGATCGTTTTCACGCTCCAGGGCGACGGCGACATGGTCAACGAGGGGCTTCAAGAGGTACTGCACACGGCAGCACGCGGCGAGAACGTGACGTGCATCCTCTTGAACAACGGCGTGTTCGGCGAGACGGGCGGTCACATGACCGCCACGACCGTGCTGGGACAACGCACCAAGAACTCGCTCGACGGACGAGACGCCGAGTACCACGGCTACCCGATCCTCATCGGCGACCTCTTGGCTCGGCTCGAGGGCGCGGCATACGTGGCACGCGGGTCGGTGCACAACGCCGGCGCGGTTGCACGCACCAAGAAGATGCTCAAGCGCGCGTTCGAGATCCAGCGCGACGGTGGCGGCTTCACCTTCGTCGAGGTGCTCACGATGTGCCCGACGGGCTGGTTCATCCCGACCGGCGAAGGTCCCGACTACATGCACGAGACGCTGGGCGAGGTGCACGTGATGGGCGAGCTCAAGGTCGACGGCCGCATCAAGACGACCGAGGAGCTCCATGAGGAGAACACCAAGCGCCAGCAAGAGATCGAGGCGCGCCTCGCGGCGGGTTGGGTGGACGAGGGATGATGGCCGCGCGGCGCCCGTAGGGCGCTCGCCAGCGAGTGGAGCCGGCGGCTCGGCCGACCGGCGGAGCAGGAGTCGGCGCTTGACGCCGACGACCAATGGAGGCGAACGGCCGCGGGCCGGGCATCCCGGCCCGCCGAGAGCGAGCGAGACACGGTGAACTTCGAGTATCCGGCGGACGCTGAGGCGTTCCGTGCCGAGCTGCGGGCATGGCTCGACGCCAACTTCACCGACGAGTACCGCTCAATGAAGTCGGTCATCGGGTGCAAACCCGAGGACCCGGATCTCGCCAAGAACCGGGAGTGGAACGGCAAGCTCGCCGATGCGCGCTACACCGCGATCGCCTGGCCCGAGGAGTACGGCGGGCGTGGCGCCGGGATCATGGACCAAGTCGTCTACGCCGAGGAGATGCACCGCGCGGGCGCACCGTCCACGGTGAACCTCATCGGCTTGTCCAACATCGCGCCGGCGATCATGGAGTACGGCACCGACGACCAGCGCTCAACGTTGCTCCCGCGCATGCTGCGCGGTGACGACATCTGGTGCCAGGGGTTCTCCGAACCGGACGCGGGCTCCGACCTCGCCGGCCTGAAGGCGAGTGCGGTGCGAGATGGTGACTCCTTCGTCGTCAACGGCCAGAAGACATGGAACACGCTCGGGCAGATCTCGAATTGGTGCGAGCTCCTCGTGCGCACCGATCCCGATGCCGCGAAGCACAAGGGCATCACGTGCCTGCTGGTGGACATGACGCTTCCCGGCATCGAGGTGCGGCCGCTCACCACGATGACCGGGGATTCCGAGTTCAACGAGATCTTCTTCACCGATGTTCGGGTGCCGGAGACTGCGTTGCTCGGGGCCGAGAACGAAGGGTGGCGCGTGGCGATCACGACGCTGATCCACGAGCGGGGCGGGGTGGCAGCGCTTCATCTGGGTCTGCGGGCGCAGATCCGGTCGTTGCTCGACCTCGCCAAGGCCACGCCGCTGGGTAACGGTCGCGTCGCGGTCGACGACCCGGCACTGCGCCAGCGCCTCGCGCGCGTCTACCTCGAGGGTGAGCTGCTCAAGCTGCTCTCGGAGCGGGCGCTCTCAGGTGCGCTGCACGGGCGCGAGCTCGGGCCCGAGAGCAGCCTGGCCAAGCTCGTGTGGAGCGAGACGGCTCAGCACGTCGGTGAAGTGGCCGGCGCGGTGCTCGGGCCTGATGCGAACTCAGGATCGTGGGGGCGGGACCGGGTCTCGATGCGGTCACACACCATCGCCGGTGGGACCACGCAGGTGAACAAGAACATCATCGCTCAGCGGGTGCTGGGGCTTCCCCGCGCGTGAGCGCGTAGCTGCACACGACGTCGGCACCCAGCAGCAGCACCGCGACCCACCCGAGCTCCGGCGCGCTCGCCGCCTTCGACAGCAACAATGCGGCCGGTGCGCCCGCGACCAGGAGAACACGTCCGCCGCGTACGCGCATCGCCAGCAGCGTGCCCGCACCGACCAGGAGGCCGATCCAGGGACGCGAGACCACGGCTGCGGCGGCACCGGTCAGCACGGCCGCACCAACTGCGGTTCGGGGCGAGAGCGACGAGGCTCCGAATGTGAACGGTGACGTGAGGGTTGCCGTGTCTTCCACACCGAGCGCCGCGCCCGCGCGTCGGCGCGTGCGCCAGAGCAGCACGAGGCAACCGAGGATCGCGATGACGGACACGGCCATCCCGATCCAGACGAGGCGTTGCGGCTTCCAGCGCAGGTGGATGACGAGCGTGCCCGGCTCACTCGGATCGACCGTCCACCCGTTCGCGTACCCGTTCACGAGACGCGGCTTGCCGAGCGAAGTGCCGTCGGCGAGCTCGGCCTCCCAACCGTCGTTGAGGCTCTGTCCGAGCACGAGCCAGAACGGCTTGCCGTCGGTGCGCACGCGCACGTCGACGTTCGTCATCCCCGAGTCGACAACGTGGACTCGCGTGCCTGACGAGGACGGTCGGGCTCCGACGCGAGCCGTCGGATCGGGCGCGGGCCCACCGCCCGGTGACGACGCCAGCAGTAGTCGGTCGATGTCGATCCCGGTGTCGAGCCCTGCCTGCGATCGGATGACGTGGCTGCCGCGATCCAGGTCGAGCGCCGGGCCGCACGGCTCGATCGTGAAGCCCGTGCGCGCGTCGGCTGCGTCCCCCTCGAGCTGGACGGGGACGGCTTCGCCGTCGATCTCGACCAGGTCGGCACGGCACGTGCGGTCGAGATCGCCCGATCCGACCGTTGGCGTCACGCCCGGCAGCAGCACGTTCATCGAGACGGGCGCGGTCACCGTCGACCCTGGGTTGTCGCCGACGTGGGTGACCGGGCGGACGGCCTCGACCACGATCTGAAAGTCCGTTCCGGTGACCGCAGGGAAGCGGACCACGCCTGAATGAGAGGCTCCCTCATCGGGGCTGTCCCCCACCGCTGGAACGTTCAGCGGCGACGACGTCACCCCATCCACGACGAGCTGGAGGCGCGTCGGTACCGAGTGACGGCCGTCGTGCAACACATCGAAACCGAGCTGATCGATCGTGACCGCCTCGGGAACCGCGATCTCCACATACTGACCCTCTTGCTCACCGAGCGCGGCAGTCCAGCGAGTCTCCGGATCGTTGTCGAACGCCAACGACGCCCGCGAGTCCACGTCTCCGTGCAAGTGCCCGGAGGACCTGATCTCGACCCCGGGCGCCGCGGTGCCGAGCAACGCGTCGACGAGGTCATCGCGTGCATCCGGATTCACCCGCGCCGTGCCCGCGATCGAGAACCCCCTTTGCTCCGGAAGCTGGATGCGCCGGACGAGTGTGAGCTCCGCGTCCTCACGACCAGCCCTGGTCGACTCGTAACGCTGGCGCGACAGCACGAACACAACTCGGTGGTCTGTGCTCTCGCGGCCTGCTCGGTCGAGCAGCGTGACCGGTGGGCGGATGATCTCCTCGACGCGCACGTCGCCGAGGTAGATCTCGGCGAACCCGACTGGATCCGCACCCGCGGTCGGCTCGAGGAGCTCGACTTCGAACTTCCGAATGGTGCGCTCCGGGAACGTCACGATCTGCCCGTTCGGCGCGCGCGACGACTCGTCGAGGTTGACGGTCACGGGCGCGCCGCGGTCGAAGTGCAGCCGCACTCGTGTGAGCCACCGACCGTTCGGCAGGTCGAGGGGCTGCACGAGTCGCACCTGATCGGTCCGCACCGGATCGTGCGGTCGAAGCACGATGCTCTGTCCCGCGACGTCCTCGCCACCCGCCGCACGCCACGCGGTACGCGTGTCGCCGTCGAATGCGTGCACGGGCCGATCCTCGGGGAGGTACACGCCGGTGAAGCCGTAGCCGGTGGCGTCCACACGGCCGCCGCGCTGCTCGGCCACGGTTCGCTCGGCGTCGGAGTTCCCGGAGACCGGTTCGAGCCGATAGTCGCTGATGTCGTCTCGCAACGAGGTCTGGCCGGCGCGCTCGGTCATCCCGGTCTCGTCACGCAGCGTGTCCCACCGACGGGCCCGGCGGCGATTCGAGTCGGTCACCACGAGGTCGGCTCCTTGGCGGAGCGCGTCCCGGAGCTCGGCGTCACCGAGCGAAGCCGCGTAGAGCACCAGCTCGTCGCCTTCGAGCAGCCCGGCTGCGGCGGCGTCGACGAGGCCGTCGCCACTGCCGGCCACGATCACGGGGTGCCGCGTCGACGCGGTACCGACGAGTCCGGGCACATCGTCCACCGGAATGAGGGCGACTTCAGGCGGATGGTCGGATCCGGATGAGACCAGCTCGAGCTCGTCGAACATCTCGAGGGAAGGTGACGCACGATTCGGGTCCCCGGGCCCGAATCCCTTCGGCTCCCCCAACCCGGGGGCGAGCGGGTCCGTGAGCAGCGCCCACAACACCCGCGGTCGCGGCGTCTCGAAGCGCTCGTACTCCAGGTCGGAGCGCACCAACAGCGTGCCGGATCGGAAGAAGCGTGCGATGCGCGCCAACGACTGCGGCTCGAACGTGCCCTCCTGCATGCGACGGTCGAGTGCCGCGAGGAGGTCGACCCCGGCCGGCGACCCGTGCGGTGGCAGCTCGCGGGCAACCCAGGCGCGATCGGTCAGCCCCGGCGTGATCGGGTCCACGGTGTCGCCCCAGCGGTACGCAGCGAACAACGACCCCGGTAGCTCGAGTACCCGCGTCCGGGCGTCCGCGCCTCCGAGCGCATCGGTCGCGTCGGCCCAGTAACCGGGGATGTCTTCGGCCCGGTCGAGATGCTCCGAGAGAGATCCGTGTTGCCACACCGGGGCGAAGCCCACGATCACGCACAGCGTCACGACGCCGGCGGCGAGCATCTCGAGTCGGCACCGCGTCGAGAGCGCCGAGATCGCGGCGGCGAGCAGACCGGCGACCCCGAGCACGATGATCGGCACGACCCGAGGGGTGTTGCGCAGCGCAAGGCCGAAGGCCGAGCTCTCGGCCGCATCCTTGAAGAGCGCGCCCACCGGGCTGGGATGGTCGTACGGCCAAGTCCCGACGCCGACGATCACGCCCACGACGACGAGCGCCGCGAAGTACGCGCGATACCGCCATCGCAGGGCCGCCGCGCCGACGAGGGCAAGCCCGGGAATCGCGTACGTGGCAACCGAGAGCCACGGGTCGTCGGCGAAGGCGGCCGACTGGTCGAGCCATCGGCCGAGCCGGTCGCTGCCGGACAGGAACCAGTTGCCGAGCCCGCGGAGCAGGTCGGCAGGGTTCGAAGCGCTCGCGACCATCTCCAGGTTCTCGGTCACGTCGAGGATCGGGATGCCGTATCGAGACTGGGTGACGAGCCCGGTTGCCCACCAGACCGACACCCCCATCGTGAGCACCCCGATGCGCCCGGCCGCGGCCAGTGCCACGCGTGGCGTCGTGCGCGCGTCGAGCACCGCGAAGACAAGCCAGAGAACCGGCGCGATCCCGACCAGCATCAACGACGGCGCGCTCGTGCTCCCCGCCGCGAGCACGACCAACGCGAAAAGCGCGGGGTCGCGCCAACCACCCCGTTTCAACGCGCGGACGGTTAGTCCGACCAGCCATGGAAGCGCAGCCCACGGAAGCAGCAACACCGAGAGCCGCGCCGTGAACGCGAGCTGGTACGGACTGAGCATGTAGACCAGCGCGGCCGCGATCGCGCCGACGCGTCGGGTGCCGAGCATCGTGAGGAGCCAGAGCACACCGAGTCCCGCCGCGAACGAGAGGGTCCCCCACCACAGGCGCTGCGCCACCCAGTCGGGCACGCCGACCTGCTCCATCGCCCAGTAATAAGGACCCATCGGGAATAGGAACCCGACGTTCTGGTGCGGCACCGTGCCCGTGCCGAAGTGCGGGTCCCAGAGGTACGGAGCGCGCGACAGCATCCGCCCGGGTTCGAGATACAGGAAGTGCTTCGTGTCGGCGCTGATCCTGCCGGGAGACGACAGCAGGAACGGCACGTACGCGAGCAGCCCGAGACCGAGGATCTCGAGTCGACGGCCGCGCGCGCGTACCCCAGTCGTGCCGTTCATCCGGCCCACGCTAGGCCGACCCACCCCCTTGGGTGCGTCCCTCACCCGGCTATTCCGTGGTCAGGGACGCACGTCGGAAGCAGAACGACGTCACCGTCCCAGCACGCGCTTGTTCCGCGGTGAGCATGGCCGACGATGCGCGGACCAAGAGCGACGCTTCGAAGAATCGGGAGCTGGCTGCAACAGCTACCCGCCAGCATGGCGTCTTCACCCGTAGGCAAGCGCGATGAGCGGATACTCAGAGACCGCGGTTGACCACCGAGTCAGACGCGGTCATTGGGTCGCAGTCGACCATGGGGTCTACCGATTGGCCGCGACACCGCAGACCTGGCACCAACGTCTGCTCGCAGCGTGTCTCGCTGGCCCGGCAGTCGCATCGCATCGATCGAGCGCAGCGCTCTGGCGGCTGCCAGGTTTCGCCTTGGCTCGTGTGGAGGTCACCGCGGTACGTCATCGACGGCGGAAGGCCCACGACGTCATCGGGCACGAATCGAGGCGCCTCGACGCCCGCGACGTGACCGAGATCGAGCGTGTGCCAGTCACGGCGGTGACGCGCACCTTGCTGGATCTCGGCGCGGTCGTAGACGTTCCGACATTGCTCGTGTGCTTCGACGACGGAGTCCGGCGATCCCTAACGTCGTGGCTACGGCTCAGTTCGAACTCGAAGCGTTTGGCTATCGAGATCGACGGAGCCCGCAATCACGCCGGCACCGCCGATTGGCAGGCCGACCTCGCGCGCCAGAACCGCCGCGTCGCGTTGGGTTGGCGCATTCTCCGGTTCACTGCCTACGACCTGCAGCGCCGGCCCCAGGAGGTGGCGGATGAGATCCGAAAGGCCTTGACGAATGGACGTCAGAGATTCGCGTTCCGGGTGAGATCTGCGGTCTTGTTCAGCATGTCGACGACGATCGGGGCGAACGCCTCGATCTTCGGGTTGTCGAGCTTGCCCGTCTTGAATCGTGAGTACTGGCCCTCGAGCACGATCGCAAGCTTGAAGCCGGCCAGGATCTCGTAGTAGTCGATCTCGTCGGTCGGGCGGCCGCTCACCTCGGTGTAGTGCGCGAGCAGCTCCGTACGCTTGGGCATGCCCTCCATCGGGACGTAGCCCGCGTTCGAGAAGTCCTGGTCGTCGCGCGGCCACCCCTGGATCACCCAGCCGAGGTCGATGAGCGGGTCGCCGATGGTGGTCATCTCCCAGTCGACCATCGCCGCGAGCTGGGCCGGCGCACCATGGTTGAACATCACGTTCGCGAACTGGTAGTCGCCGTGGATGATGCCGGGCTTGTACACCTTCGGCTTGTGGTCGCGCAGCCATTGCGCGACCATGTCGACGCCCTCGAGATCGCGAGTCTTCATCTTCTCGTAGTGCGCAGCCCAGCGATCAGCCTGGCGCTCGAGGAACCCGTCGGGCTTTCCGAAGCCCTCGAGCCCGCGCGCCTTCCAGTCGACACGCGACAGCCGGGCGATCCCATCGACCAGCTGGATGCCGAGCTGCTTGCGCTCGGCATCGTTCGACTTGAACGGCTCGGGCCATGAGTCGCCCATGCTCATGGGCGACCAGCCGTCGATCATGCCCATCAGGTAGAAGCAGCCGCCGATCACGCTCTCGTCATCGCACGCCGCGAGCGCCTCGGGGTGCGGCACGTCGGTCCCGTTCAGGGCTTCGAGTACCCGGTACTCACGCAGCATCGTCTCGTTGCGACCTTCGGGCACGACCCGCGGCGGTCGGCGCAGCGCGCACGCGTGCTCACCGCGCCGGATCTCGAAGATCTCGTTGGACGACCCGCCGCTCAGGTACTTCGTCTCCACGGGCTCCCCCTTGCCGGGCAGTCCGCGCTCGTCCATCCATCGACCGAGCGCATCGCGATCGATGAGCCCCTCCGTGCGGACGTCGTCGTCCACGCCCTCCCAAGGCTTCTCGTTCGTTCCCGCGGTCTCGGTCAATGCTGTGCCACCTCGTGCTCGAGTAAATCGGCGAACTTCTTGCGGGCGGCCTCGATGCGCGGCGGGAGGTGCGTGCTGGGGAACAACCCTTCGGAAGGCTTGTAGCCCTTGAGCACCTGCCGCGCCACCGTGACCTTGTGCACCTCGGTCGGACCGTCGGCGATACCCATGACCGGCATCATCGCCCACATGCCCATGAGCGGCATCTCGTTCGATGTCCCGAGCGAGCCGTGGATGTGCAGCGACCGGTACACGATGTCGTGGAGCACTTGCGGCGTCAACACCTTGACCATCGCGATCTCCATGCGACCGGTCTTGCTCCCTACCTGGTCGAGTGTCCACGCCGCGTGCATGACCATGAGGCGGAACTGCTGGAGCTGGATGTAGGAGTCGGCGATCTTCTCCTGCACCATCTGCTTCTTGGCGAGCACCTCACCTTGCGTGACTCGCGAAAGGGCCCGCTCGCACATCATGTCGAGGGCTCGCTGGCACATGCCGACGGTGCGCATCGCGTGGTGGATGCGGCCGCCACCGAGGCGGGTCTGCGCGATCGCGAACGCCTGCCCCTCTCCTCCGAGCAGGTTGTCCGCGGGCACGCGCACCTGGTTGTAGCGAACGTACGCGTGTGAGCCTTCGCCCGCCTTCTCGCTACCGATCCCGACGTTGCGGATGATCTCGATGCCCGGCGTGTCGGTCGGCACGAGCAGCATCGACGTGCCCTGGTACACCGGCACGTCGGGGTCGCTCACCGCCATGACGATCGCGAAGCTCGCGTAGCGGAAGTTCGACGAGAACCACTTCTCGCCGTCGATCACGTACTCGTCGCCGTCGCGGGTGACCCGACATTTGAACTCCTGCGGGTCAGAGCCGGCCTGTGGCTCGGTCATCGAGTAGCACGACACGATCTTGCCGTCGAGCAACGGCTGGAGGTACTTGGCCTTCTGCTCGTCGGTGCCGTAGTGAGCGAGGATCTCAGCGTTGCCGCTGTCGGGCGCTTGGCAACCGAACACCATCGGGGCGAAGCTCGAGCGACCGAGGATCTCGTTCATGAGCGCGAGCTTGAGCTGGCCATAGCCGAGGCCACCGAGGTCGGGACCGAGGTGGCAGGCCCAGAGGCCCTGCTGCTTCACCTGCTCCTGGAGCGGTGGGATCACCGTGCGGTGGATCTCGTGTGTTCGGTCATAGACGAGGTGAGAGCTGAACGCGAGGTCGAGTGGTTCGACCTCCTTCGTCACGAACTCGTCGATCCAGTCGAGCTTTTCTTGGAACTCAGGGTCGGTCGTGAAATCCCACGCCATGGCAGTCGGTCCTTTGTCGGTCGGGTCGTCGAGCTCAGCTAGATCGTCGCAAGGTTTGCGCGACCTTCGCCACCTGTCATCAGGGTCACAGTCGTCGGGGCGCAGTGCACGGTGGTCCCCACGAGCTCACGCTCCTCGGCAGCAGCAAGCAGCTCGGGCTCCATCGCCTTCGCGTACGTGCGGGCGCCCCCGTTCCCGTTCTCGATGTCGAGGATGAGCAAAGCCCACTCTGCGGCTTCTCGCCCATGGACCACCGAGTACGCCACGACGGTCGCCTTGCCGTCGTGCTCAGGCACGACCGGGCGGGCCGGGTGCGCTGCGGTGATCGCATCCTGGACACCCTTGTCCGGTGGCGTCACGGCACCCGGCGTCGAGGAGTACACGCCGTAGACGTGCTTCGTCATGAACATGCCCACACCGCTCACCATGCCGTACGAGCCCGGGTCATCACGCAGCCCCTCGGCCATCGCGCCGATCGAGTGGCCGAGATAGTTGCTCGCTGGCCCACCGTGGTACGGCAAGCCACCCGTCACGGTGAGCGGCCGAGGATCGGAGGCGGCCATGCCCAGCGCATCACGACCGAAGTGCACTGACGACGGGAAGCATGAATAGAGGTCGAGGTAGGCCACGTCGTCGGCCGCGATTCCGGCCACGCGCATCGCCTCGCCACTTGCCGCAGCCATCGCGGGTGAGCGCCACATGTCATCGTGCTCGGCCAGGAGCACGGGATCGTTTGCATAGCACCACCCGCGCAGGTAAACGCGCTTGTCGGGAGCGACTCCGAGCTCATCGGCCTTGGCATGCGTCGTGATGAGGAGCGCCGACGCCATGTCGACGTCCATCACCGAGACCATGTACTTCGTGTACGGGTACCCGACCATCCGGTTCTCGGGGCGTGCCTCGACGATCTCCGACACCGAGCGCGCCACCGGGTACCACGCGTGCGGACTCGCCGCCGCGATCTCGGTCATCGGCGCCATCATCTCGCCGATGCTGCGCCGGTAGTCATCGAGCGACTCACCAAGGTGCGCGCGCCGCGCGTTGTCGAACACCGCGAACGTGAGCCATGCCGGCGATGCCTCGTGCGCGATCTCGATCGGATCGGGTGGCCACTCCCACGGATACGCACCACGCTCGGCGGGCGGGAACGAGCACCGGTACTTCTCCCCCCGTTTGCGCGCGGCACGCTGCGTTGCCAGCGCCTCGGCGCCGGTCACGAGCGCAATGTCGAGCTCGCCTTTCAGCATCGCTTCGGCAGCCCAGTTCACGAGCACCTGAGGTGTCGTGCCACCGATGCCCGAGTAGAAGCGGTGGGAGGGCGACGCACCCACACGCTCGCACAGTCGCGCCACAGGATCGTCGTACTGCCAGGTCTGGCAGTACACGATCTGGACGCTTTGGAGGGCGTCGAGCGCGCTCGCGCCGGCACCACTGTCGTCCGCAGCAGCGCGCGCCATCTGCTCCCACATGTCGAGGGGCTCGGGCGCGCCGGCTTCGCCGACGTCCTTCGGGTGCCACGTGTGCCGGGCCACCCCGATGATGCAGGGCGAGCGGGGATCTGTTTCCGTCACCTCGATTGCTCCGCTCCCACTCCGCTACTTCCGCTTCGCTTCATCCGCTGCGTTCGCTACGCACTACTTCCCCTGCCAGTTCGGCTTGCGCTTCTCCGCGAACGCCTTGGGCCCTTCCTTGGCATCCTCAGTCTGGAAGATGTACGAGGAGATCTTCGACTCGTTCTTGTACGCGTCCTTCAGCGGCATGCCCAGGCCCTCCCACACCGCTTGCTTCGTGGCCCGTACGGCCAAGGGTGCGTTGGCGGTCATACGTCGGGCGTACTCGTACGCCTTGTCGAGCAGCTCCTCGCGCGGGACGATCGCGTTCAGGAAGCCCATCTCGTAGGCGCGTTGGGCCGGGATGAGATCGGCGCAGAGCAGGAACTCCATCGCCTGGGGGAACGGCACCTGCCGGGGCAGACGCACCGTGGTGCCACCGCCGGCGAACAGCCCGCGCTTGGGCTCCATCACCGCGAACTTCGCCTCGGGGCATGCAACCCGGATGTCGACGCCACCGAGCATCTCCATGCCGCCCGCGGTGCAGAACCCGTTGACCGCCGCGATGATCGGCTTCCAGATCTTGGCGCCCCGAAGCACCGCCTTCGTGCCGTCATCGAGGCGGTACCCGTCGATCTCCATCACGCCTTCGTTGGCGATCTGGCTCTGCATCTTGGTGATCTCGGGGATGTACTGCTTGAGATCGGCACCGGTGAAGAACGCGTCGCCGACGCCGGTGATGATCGCGACCCAAGCGTCGTCGTCGGCGTCGAAGCGCTCCCACGACTCCCGCAGCACCTTGAAGTGCTCCATGTCGGCCGAGTTCTTAGCCTCCGGCCGGTCGATGGTGATGAGGACGATGTGCTCGTCGTCCTTCTCATAGTGGATCGGCATCGTTCCCCTTGAGCGCCCTTGCCCGGCGGTGGAACCTGACACGATAGTCAGGGATCTCGGCAGCCCGCCGGGGCGCCGCGGGAGGGCGCTGATGCGCGAACACCAGTACTCGTTCGAGATGCCGCACAGCCCGCCCCGGATCTGGGCGCTCTTCCAGGACTATGACCGCTGGACCAACTACGCGCCGATGGTGAAGCGCGTCGATGTGCTCTGGTCCGGCGACGAGCACCACAACGGCCGACTTCGGCGCGTCATCTACAAGATGCCGTTCGGTCGAGAAGGCTCGGCGCTCGAGCTCGTCCAGGACGTGAAACCCGAGCGCGGCTACACGTACACGATGATCTCGAGGGACCCGGGCAACGACCAGACCGGGACGATCCTCCTCGAGGCGATCGGCAAGAACCAGACGAAGTTCTCGTTCACTGAGCGGTACCACCTCACCAAGGCGCCGTGGAAGTGGTTCGAGGGCTTCATCTACAAGTTCATCAACAAGCAGAACGAGGCGAGCATGCGCGCCGCGTCGAAGTACCTGAGCGACCACCCTGAGTTCCGCCCCGACTTGGTCGAGAAGTAGGTTCCGGGCCGTGGGCGACACGCACAAGGCATTGGTGACTGCGCCGTTTCGCGGGGAGGGGCTCGACACGTTGCACGGTCTGGCCGACGTGGTGCTCGATCCCTGGATCGACCAGGAGCCGCTGCGGATGTACAAGAGCGAGCAGCTGGCCGAGCGGATCGCGGCCGAGGGCGCCGACATCCTGATCGTGGAGTCGGACTCGGTGAAGGGCCCGGTGTTCGACCAGCCGCTGATCGCCATCGGCTCGTGCCGCGGTGACCCGAACAACGTCGACGTCGAGGCCGCGACAGCGAAGGGCATCCCCGTGTTGCGCGCGCCGGGTCGCAACGCCGACGCCGTCGCGGAGATGACGATCGCGCTGCTGCTCGCCGTGAACCGCGGCATCGTCCAGGGTGACCGCGACGTGCGGGAGAACCAGACGTACCGCAATGGCACGATCCCCTACCAGCGGTACCGCGCCTGGCAGCTCGCCGGGCGCACGGCCGGCATCGTGGGCCTCGGCGCGGTCGGGCGCGCGACGAAGTGGCGCTTCGAGGGCCTGGGCATGAAGGTGATCGCGTTCGACCCCTACAACCCCGATGCCACCCACTCGCTCGACGATCTCCTGGCCGAGGCCGACGTGGTGTCGATGCACGCGATGGTCACGCCCGAGTCCACTGGGATCATTGGTCCGGATCAATTCGCAAGCATGAAGAAGGGCTGCATCTACGTGAACTCCGCGCGCGCAATCTTGCACGACACCGATGCACTCGTGGCTGCGCTCCAGTCCGGGCACCTCGGGGGCGCGGGGCTCGACCACTTCATGGGGGAGCACCTCGAGCCCGACCACCCGCTGTGCTCGATGACCAACGTCGTGCTCACACCACACATCGGTGGGGCGACGTACGACACCGAAGCCAACCATTCGAAGCTCATCGCCGATGGCTTGGCCACGCTGCTGAGCGGCGGCAAGCCCGACAACATCGTGAATCCGGAGGTACTCAGTGGCTGACAAGTCCGCGCTTACCGCGCAAGAGACGAAGGAGCAGCTCCTCTGGGTTGCGAAGGAGATGCTCACGTCAAACCTGGTCCAGGGCACGGCCGGCAACTGCGCGGCACGCCTGCCCGACGGGAACGCGGTGCTCACGCCGTCGTCCCTCGACTACCTCGACATGACGCTCGACGACCTCGTGGTGTGCGACCTCGACGGCAATGTGCTCGAAGGCGAACGGAGCCCCACGACCGAGAAGGCGTTGCACCTCAGCGCGCTGCGACTCCACGACGAGATCAACGCGACGATGCACTGCCACGCCAAGTTCGCGACGATGTTCGCCCTCACCCGCAAGGCGATCCCCGCGTGCATCGAGGAGTTCGACGTGTTCGTGGGCGGCGACGTCGAGGTGGCCGACTACCGAACCACCGGCACCGACGAGCTGGCCGAGGAGATCGCCAAGCGCCTCGGCGAGAAGGCCGCGGTGCTCATGGCCAACCACGGGCTGTTCGCGGTGGGCAAGAACCCCAAGGACGTGCTGCACATCGCGCACTTGGTCGAGCGCACGGCCGAGATCATTTGGGGCGCGGAGCAGCTCGGCGAGCTTGTCCCGCTGCCCGACGAGGTCAACAAGCAGTTCGCGAGCTACTACCGCTACGGGCGCACCGGGAAGTTCTAGGACCCGGGGCCTTCACGCCCCGATCGCGGCCAAGAAGTCGTCGTGGAAGCCTTTGCTTCCCGCGGTCATGGCCTCGAGCTCGTAGTGGTCACCGGTCGATGACACGTCGATCGACACCTGGCTGGTGATCTTCTTCTGCTCGACCGAGAACTTCACGTCCTTGCGGTCCCACTCCCCGAGCTGCTCCTCGACCTTCCAGTTGTAACCCTTTTGTTTCGTGCGAAAGGCGTAGACCTTCCCGGCCGTCAACACGATGGCGGCGAGCTTAGTGTTCGTGAACACACCGGTCTTGGCGAGGCCGCCCGCCTTCTCGTTCACACCCTTGTTCTTGACCATCGCGGCGAGCGGGCTCAGCTTCGCAAGCCCGAACGAGCCCATCGTGCCCGCCGGCTGGAGCAGGCCGACCGCGGTCACCGGCTCCGTCACATGCGGCTGAAACGTGTCCTTCAGCTGCTGCACCCAATCTCGTCCCACGACACCCTCCTTCTCGAGCGATCCGTCGCCATCATGACGCCCGGCCCGCCGACCCGCTGACGGCGAAGCGGGGTCAGCGCTTGCGGAGGAGGGTGAGGCCGTCGCCCACGGCGATCATCGAGGTATCGACGCGGTCGTCGGCGGCCACCATGTCGTTGAAGGCCCGGATCGCCTTGGTATCGGCATCGGTGACCTTCGGGTCCGCGACGGCGCCCATCCACAGCACGTTGTCGACGAGGATCACACCGCCGGTGCGCAGCCGGGGGATGAGCTCCTCGTAGTAGCCCGCATACCCCTGCTTGTCGGCATCGATGAACGCCAGGTCGACCACCACGTCCTTCGGTAGCCCGCGGAGCGTCTCGATGGCAGGCGCGATCACCAGCTCGATCCGCTCAGCGACGCCGGCCCGCGCCCACGCGTCGCGTGCAATCGCGGTCCACTCCTCGCTGATGTCGCAACAGACCAGGTGACCTTCCGGGGGCAGGCCGTAGGCGATGGCCAGCGACGAGTAGCCGGTGAACGTACCGATCTCGACCGCGTACTTTGCCCCGATCGCGCGGGTGAGCAGCGTCATGAACGCGCCCTGCTCCGGTGCGATCTGCATCATCGACAGATCGGGAACCTTGGCGCGGGTCTCCTCGATCAGCCACTGCTGCACCTCGTCGGGCGGCGAGCTGTGCTCGACGATGTACTCGTGGATCGGCGGGGTCAGGAAGAAGGACTTGGGATCAGTCGCCATGGTCCGAAACCCTAGGTCGCGGGCACGAGAACCAGAGTGTCGAAATCAGACCTGCGCCGCGCGCGAGGAGCGTCGCCACGGCGGGTTGTCCTTGAAGCGCAGGATCGGACGCTCCAGGAGGTAGTAGCTCACGGTCGCGGTCACGAGGGTGAAGGCGAACGCGATCACGAGGGTGGAGACCACGGGCCCGCCAATCGGCTCGTCGTGCCCGAGGATGTCCTCACGCACGAACTCGATCCACGCCTTGTGCCACAAGTACACGCCGTACGACACGAGCCCCACGTAGGCGACGGGCGCCCACCTGAGGAACCGCCGAACCACTCCCTTGTCCTGATCGCCGAACACCGCAGGAAGGAGGAGGAAGAACGCGGTGAGGCCGTAGAGCGCTTGGCGCATGAAGTACTCGCCCTGCGTGAGCCCCTCGCCGAGCGAGCGCGGCAACCCCACACGAGTGCTGACCGCCCAGTACGTGAGTGCCGCGAGCGCCCACCAGAGCTCGGGGACGCGACCGACCCACTGGACGAGTCGAGGTGCGACCCCACGGTGGGCCACCCACGCGCTGGCGACCGCGAGGCCCATGCCCAGAGCGAACAGGTCGAAGTGGCTCGGGAGCCAGTACGCGGTGGCCAGCTCGCCGACTTGCCCGCGTGTCGGTTGTACACCGGCCGCGGTCTGCTGGACGGTGGTCTCGTTGACCCACCACGCGAGACGCCAGACGACGCACGTGACCACGAGGGCGACGAGTCCGACGATTTCGATATGCACGCGGTGTCGAAGCCAACGAGCTCCGAGCCGGCCGATCCCCCACGCGTACAACGGGAGGAACGCATAGAAGCTGAGCTCGGTGGCGAGGCTCCAAGCCTGGTCGATACCGCTGAAGAACCGGGTCGGGTCGTAGATCTGCGCGAACCCGAAGTACGCGAGGAAGTCACCGGGCGAGCTGAGCGTGCCGTCGCGAAACCCGAAGACAAGGTAGATGCCGATCAGCGCGGCCCAGTAGCCGGGAACGATCCTGAGGATGCGTCGCCACCAGAACCGATCCGCCGACATCGGTCGCTCTCCCGAGAGGTGCCGAGCGACGAACGGGCGGTAGAGCAAGAAACCCGAAATGAGGAAGAAGACTGAGACACCAGAGTCGCCGTGCGCGAAGTACGCACCGAAATGACCGTTGACGCCGTACCCGGTGGAGAACCCGACGTGATGGAAGACCACTGCCGTCGCGGCGATCGCCCGCAGTCCGTCGAAGCACGGGAAATGCGAGTGCTGGCTCTCACCTGGCTGCGCCGCGTCTGCCGGGTGGTCGGCAACCTCGGCGGGCATCAGCGCATCCTACGGAACGTACAACCGGAAGAACGCGAGCGCGGCGTACGTGACCAGCCCGCCGGCAGCGAGGGCATTCACCGATCGATCCACGTCGGCGCGCGTCGTGACCAGCGCCACCGCGATCGCGAACACGAACGTGCTGAATGCATAGCGCTCGAACGAGCTGATGTTGGAGGCCGTCATGCCCAGGACCAGCGTGACCGCGCCATACGCGGTGTACGAGGCCGGAAGGCGCCGGGCGAGCACCACGAGCAACCCGAGGAACAACGCCAGCCACAGGAGGTGCAACCCCGCGCCGAAACGATCGCCGTCGAGCAGGTCGCCCACCGAGTTGACTACGTGCGTGATGGGGTCGACGGCGCCGCCGCGCAGGTCGTGGCGACTCTGCACACTGAACGGCAGCAACGGGTCGTCGTACTCGATGCCGACCCAGGCGAGATAGATCGCGGTTCCGATCGCGGGTGACGCAACTGCTGCGAGTCGCGTTCCGCGTTCGCGCCTGCCGCACTCGCGCCAACCCCGCGCCGCTTCAATCGCCGCGGGAACCATCAGGACCAAGCCGACCGGGCGTGTGAGCCCGGCCGCGACGCCGAGCGCCGCAGCGGGGCCCCATCGGCCCGAGCGAAGCGCGAGGAACATGCCGACGGCGGCCACCATCATCAGCGGCTCCGCATACGACAACACGAACGACAACGCGGCTGGGAACACCGCGACGAACCATGCGGCTCGCACGGCCACCCGCGCGTCTCCGATCTCTCGGAGCACGAGCCTGTGCACGAGCGCACCGAGCACGAGCGCGGCAACGCTCACGATCACGACGAGGGCGACGCCGACGTGGTCGCCGAAGACGGCACCGAGCCAACGACCGAGCAACGGAAACAGCGGGAAGAACCGGAGTCCTTCCTTCGGGTACGCGGCATATCCGTGCTCGGCGAGGTCGCGGTACCAGCTCCCGTCGTAGATGAAGAGGCCGAGGTCCGGCGCACCGTCATGGCGCCGAGGGACGAGCCGATCGTCGAAGAACCGGCTGAGCCAGAGCGAACCGAGCACGAGCACCCGGGCCACCACCCAAGGCAGCGCCGCGGCGCGCAGGTCACGCCGGACGAAGTCGCTGTCCTTCACCCGCGCCCACGTGGTGCTCACTGTGCGGGGTACTCAGTGAGCGCGCGGACCTCCAACACCTCATCATCGGGGAAGACGTGGATGGTCCCCTCGCGGGCACGACTGAAGGCGCCGCCGATGGCCGTGCACTCTCGTTCCAAGTGGTTCAGCCCTGGCGACCAGACGAACCAGACCGTCTGATCCCCCGCGCGGTCCAAGACCTCGGCAACGAACTCGTCGGGATCGGCGCGCCGCACCCGCTCGAGGTAGTCGCTCCAGTTCACGAACTCCGGAGGAGCAACATCGGGGAACGTGACCTGCTCGAGACCCGGCACGCCGCGCAGCAGCCGACTGACGTCGGGTCCGAGCTGATCGGAGCAGTACGCGACCACATCGCCGGGTTGCGACTCGCGCTCGATGACGTCCGCCGCGAGTCCGGCTTGTGTCCGTTCGTACACGACGTTTCGCACACCACCCGCGATGCCCAGCACGGCGATCAGTGCCAAGACGGCGATCCGGACGCGTTGGTCCAGGAACGCCGTGACGCCGAACGCGGCGACCAGCGCCACGAGCGGGAAGATAATCGCCGCGTACCGCGGCGCGAACGTCGTGTCGGTGAGGTACGAGATGACGGAGCCGAGCAGCAGCACGCCGACCGCACTGGCCGCTTCCCATCGCACGGCGGGCCGCGTCCGGAGGTCGAGCTCGATGCGACGCGAGTCCAGCCCTCGACCGAACACGGCCAGCAACGGGAGCACGAGCAGGAGCAAGGCGAGCATGTACGCCTCGCCGTCTTTGTTGCTGCCGGCGTAGGCGATCAGCGTGCTCGGCACGACGACCCACGGGAACTGCGGGTCTCCCCACGGCGTACCCGTGCTCCCGATCTGGTCCAGGAAGACGGGGAGCCACGCCGCGAAGGCAACCGATCCCACGGCCACGGCACCAAACACACGCCACGCACGACGCCGTTCGGCCGGGTCGCCGACACGAAGCGCGCGCCAGAGCAACGCCGCACCGACGATCGCGACCAGGTAGAGGTCCCAATACTGGGTGAGCACGAGCCCGGCGGTGATCGCAGCGACGAGGGCGAGACGGGGCAACGTTGGCGCTTCGAGCGCGCGACGCAAGGCCAGATAGCCCCCAACCACGAAGAGCATCACCAGCGCGTACATCCGCGCCTCGGTGGCGTATCGGAACGCGTACGGCGACAACGCGATGACGAGGGCTGCGATCCACGCCACCGTCCGGCCACCGAGGCGATGCCCCGCGAACCAGGCGAGTGGCAGCGTGGCCAGCGACAAGATCCCTGAGAGCGCGCGCACGGCCACATCGCCGTCGCCGAAGCCCTCGACCCAGAAATGCAGCAGGAAGTAGTAAAGGGGCGGGTGGCCGTCGTGGCGCAGGGCGTCGGAGATCTCGCCGAGCGGGAGGCTCGCGATGTTGACCGACAGTGCTTCGTCGAACCAGAGGTCCGACCGAGTGACGAAGCGGAGTACGACCGACGCCACGACGGCCGCCCCGAGCGCGAGGGCGAGCAACGGTTGTCGGCGCATCGCTAGGACGTGACCCGAGGAGCGACTTCGGTCGCGAACCGCTCCAGGCTCTCGCTCTCCGGGAAGTCACGGAACCAGAGCACGAACTCGCGACAGCCCGCGTCGACGTAACCCTGCACCTTCTCCGCGACCTGCTCGACCGTCCCGACGAAGTTGTCGCGGACGTACACCTCCGGATCGTCTCGACCCCACAGACTGCCGCCGCCGGGCGCTTCGAGCCACGACGCCAGGTCGCGTTCGGAGTCGAAGAGCCGGCAGTCGGGGCCGTGCGTGCGAACGATCGAGTCGAAGTCGCGCCCCGCCCGCTCGCAGTGCTCGCTCAGCACCTTGGACTTGTGCACGAACTGGTCGAGCCCGACCTGCCAGTTGGTCTTGTCCGCATGCTGGGCGGCGATGCGCAGGGTGACGCGCTCTCCCCCGCCACCCACCCAGATCTCCGGAAGCTGCTGGAGCGGCTTCGGGTCGCAATAGGCGCCGTCGAAATGGAGATGGTCGCCGTTGAAGGTGACCGTCTCTTCGGTCCAGAGGCGCTTGATGCAGACGATGGTCTCTTCGAGCACCGCGAGGCGCTGCCCGGCCGACAGGAACGGGTAGCCGTACGCCGCGTACTCGCGCTCGTACCATCCCGCGCCGAGGCCGAGGATCAACCGCCCACCTGACACCACGTCGACGCCGGCCGCCTCCTTGGCCAGCAACCCCGCGTTCCGATATGACGAGCACGTCACCATCTGGCCCAAGCGGATGCGCTCCGTGTGCTGGGCCAGGGCAGCGAGCGTCGTGAACGCTTCGAAGACGTGGGTCGGCTCGCGGCGTGGCACCGTCTCGACGTGGTCATACACCCAGAGGTGGTCGTAACCCACGCGTTCGGCGATCTTCGACAACTCGACCGTGCGCGCCCACGACTCCGCGGCGCCCCACCCCGAGTACTCGAGCTTCCAACCCTGTGGCGCGAACGCGCCATAGGCGATCGTTGACGTCAAGCGGTGGTCTCCGCGGGGTAGTCGTCAGTCTTGAAGTCCCACCACTGGATCTCGACCATCATCGGGAGCAGGTAGCGGACGTAGATGCTCGTGATCGCCAGCATCTCGTAGTCGTCGACCTTCTTGTCGATGATCTCGACGCGGTCGTCACGCTTCTGATACCGCTTCGCTCGATCGAGCATCGCGTCGAGCTCTTCCTCGGTCTCGACCGACAGCCCGTAGTGGTCGAGTCGGGCGCACGTCATCGGCGGGTCGTCGGCGATGAGGAACACGAACTGCTCGTACGTGTAACAGGACAGCACGAGGCGGTACTTGTCTTGCGTGAGCGTCGGGAGCTCTTTCCACCCAAACACCTCGTCGTAGAAGTCGAGGATGAGCTTCCGGTGCTCCTCGTCGAGCAGATCGGCCGGCAAGCTCATGGCCACATGGTTGAAGCGCGGGCTCCGCGGCTTGGCCAGTGTCATCTCACCCTCCTACTTCCTGCTCCTACTTGTCTCGCCTGGGCACGATCATCACCTTGGCGGCGAGCTCGCCGTCGTGGAGTCCTGCAATCGCGCCGAGGATGTTGTCGAGCGGCACGTCGTCGGCTTCGATGAGCGTGTCACTCGGGAACGACCGGTTGGCGAGGAGCTCGAGCGCCCGGTCGAAGCCGTCGGCGTCGTAGATGAACGCGCCGGTGATCAGCAGCTCGTTGAGAAGGATGCGGTTGTTGTCGAAGCGCGGTCGGTGCATCCCGGCCCCGACGAGTACCAAAGTGCCACCGCGCTTCAGCTGTCCGAGCGCAGACTCCATGGCGCCCGCATGGCCCGAGCACTCGAGTGCCACGTCGAACGGCTCGGCGACGACGTCACCCGGAGACGGCGGCGTGGCGAGCTCGTCGGGAACGACAACGGTGGCCCCGAGTCGTTCCGCGAGCGCTCGGCGCTTCGGATGAGGCTCGCTCACCACGATGTCGGTGACGCCGCGTGCGCGCGCCGCGGCAACGCTCAGCGTGCCGATCGGTCCCGCGCCGGTAACGAGCACGCGCTGTCCGGCTTGCACGCCACCGCGCGTGAGCCCGTGCAGCGCGACGGCGAGCGGTTCGGCGAGTGCGGCCACACGGAGCGACATCCCTTCGGGTACGCGTTTGATCCCGGCCTCGCTCGCGACGACGTACTCGGCGAAGGCGCCGTCGTTGTGGCCGCTTCCGCCCGGCGAGTTGCGAGCCGCGCACAGCGACGGACGACCGGCGAGACATTGCTCGCACTTGCCGCACTTCGGTGTGGGGCCACCGACGGCCTTGTCGCCCACGCTCCACTGCGTGACCGCGTCGCCGACTGCCACCACGCGCCCTGACCACTCGTGACCCTCGACCGAACCCGGTTGCCCCCACCCTTCCACCACGAAATGCAGATCGCTGCCGCAGATCCCGCAGTGGCTGACCTCGAGCAGCACGTCGTGCGGCCCGATCTCGGGCACCGGCCGCTCTTCCACGTCCATCGCGCCCTTGCCGCGGTACACCGCCGCGCGCATGGAGGTGGGTGGCTTGACGGTCGTCATGCGCCGCAGAGCATAGAGCGGCGCACCTCAGGCATACCGGGGGTCGAGCCTGGTGTCGACGGTGTCGGCGTCACCGGCCAGTGCCCACAAGTAGTACATCGTGAAGCCGGGCGCGGCGACGACCGGGTGCCATCCCGTGGTGATTCGCTCGATGCTCCCGTCGCGGACGATCACCGGGCGATCCTCGCCATCGTCGTACCCGACGTGCACGCCGAACCCATGCTCCGGATCGAACCGGTAGAGGTACGCCTCTTCGTGCTCGTGGCGGTGCGGTGGCCAGCTCGACCATCCGCCCGGTGGGTTCAGCGTCTCACCGACGATCAACGGTCCTTCCGACACGTACGTGCGCACGCGCCGCGCCGTCGTGCCCTCGCCCCGCGCCTCGTCGGGAACCGTGGCGGGATCGATCGTGCGCGACTCGAGCCCTTGGTCCGTGGCGCGCCAGACGACCGTGGCCGACAGGTCGCCGGCGAGCGAGAAGCTGCTCTCGGGACCGACCACCGCCGACCAGCCAGGGCCTTCGAAGACGTCACCGCGGGCGCGCACATCGTCGGCGTGATCGCCGGTGACCAGCTGGCCTGCCCCGCCCTCGATCAGCACCCACGCGATCGCGCCCGACGTGCGGCCCTGCATCGGGCCACGGGTCCGGGTCACGCCGAGGCGAGCGCCCGGACCGGGTTCGAGCAACGCGTCAGCGTGGTCGGCCTCGAGCGTGAGCGACGGTGCCACGGCGCGGGAAGCGTACCGGTCCGCCCTCCGCTGCGATCCTCTCGGGAATTAGGGTTCTGCCCACAGGGACCGGGGGAAGCATGCGCAAGACCGTTGTCGTCGCAACCATCGTCGCCGTCGTAGCCATCGGGCTGCTCGCCGGCCCGGCCGGGGCCCGTCGGGCTGCAGGATCGGGTGGGTCGTCCGATGCCAGCGTTCGGATCGTGAACTTCAACGTCTTGCACGGGCTCTTCTGCGCCCCCGAGACCAAGGCGTGTCAGGCGTCGGACCGGATGGATCTCCTGGCGCAGCAACTCGAGGAGTCGGAGTGCCCCGAGGTCGTGGGTATGCAAGAGGTGAACATCACCATCGGCAAGGAGCTCGACCGGATTCGCAAGACGGTCTGTGACGGCAAGTACAAGATCGTCTTCGGCGGTCAGCCCAAGAGCAGCGACACCGAAAGGATCTTCACGACCCTGAAGGTCAAGAGCAAGAAGGTGCTCAAGCTCTTCGGGGGCTTCCGGACGGCGTCACGCATCGTGCTGTCCTCCCCCATCGGGACGATCGTCGTGGTGACCACCCACCAGGATGGGGACCCGGACGAGCCGTCGCTCACATGCCGAGTCTGCAAGCCGCCGTGCCAGACCGATCGTGGGGTGTACGACTGTCAGACCGACGCCGCGATCGCTCTCGCGAACTCGGCGGGTGGAGCCAACGCGATCCGCGTGCTCATGGGTGACTTCAATGTCGACGCCACATCCGCGCGCTACGCGTACATCATCGAGGATGGCTTCGTCGACACCCACTTCGAGGCCGGCAACGCCGAATGCGTCCCCGAGACCGGGGTCAACTGCACGAGTGGTCGCGATGACCAGAGCCTCGCCGCGCTCCAGGACCCGACCACGAGGGAGTCACACCGGATCGACTTCATCTTCGTGAAGTCGACGCCGAAGTGCGACGTCGTGGTGGACACCCCGGATGACGGCGACGGTGACGGGCTCGGTACCGGGCTGTTCTTCCCCGAGCCGACGGTGGACGGTCCGGGTGGCCTGGTGTGGGTGTCGGACCACACCGGCACGACCGCAGATCTGTCCTGCGGGTAGAGCGGGCAGAAGGAGCCAAACATGCCTGACCTCGTGATTCGTGGCGGCACCGTGATCGACGGCACCGGCGCGCCTGCGCAGCGCGCCGACGTCGCGATCGACGGCGACACCATCTCGGAGATCGGACACGGGCTCTCAGGAAAAAGAGAGATCGACGCCGGCGGCCATGTCGTCGCGCCGGGATTCATCGACATTCACACCCACTATGACGCGCAGGTGTTCTGGGATCCTGCGCTGACGCCGTCGTCGTGGCACGGCGTCACCAGCGTCGTGGCCGGCAACTGCGGCTTCTCGATCGCGCCGTGTCGCCCAGAGCACCGCGGGCTGATCGGTCGCACGCTCATGCACGTCGAGGACATGAGCCTGCCGACACTCGAAGCCGGCATCCCGTGGGACTTCGAGACGTTTCCCGAGTACCTCGATTCGGTGGAGCAGCACGGCTCGGTCCTCAACTTCACCGCGTACGTCGGACACACCGCCATCCGCCTCTACGTGATGGGCGACGACGGCTACGAACGCGATGCGACCGACGACGAGCTCGCGCGCATGGCCGACGTCGTACGCGAGGCGGTCGCCGCGGGCGCGGCGGGTGTGGCATCGAGCAGCGCGCAGACGCACAACGGCGACGGTGGCCGTCCGGTCCCGTCGCGGCTGGCCGGCTTCGCCGAGTACGAGGCGATCTACTCCCCGATGCGCGAGCTCGGTCGAGGTGTCGGTGCGGTCACCCCCGGCGAGCGCTTCACGCACCCCGAGGCGTACGCGCTGCAGCGGCGCGTCGGTCGACCGTTCACGTGGACCGCCCTGCTCACGATCAAGGGCTCGTCGTTCGCGTCGGACATGGCCGAGCTGAACACGAGGGAACGGGCTGCCGGCGCGGATGTGTGGCCTCAGATCACCTGTCGTCCGCTGACCTTCCAGATGACCATGGCCGACCCGTTCACGTTCAACATGGCGCCCGCGTTCAAGGAGCTGATGGACCGACCGGTCGACGAGCGCCTGGCGGCCTATCGAGACGCCGACTGGGTGGCGCGCGCACAGGCCGACCTCACCACGGGGCGCGTCTTCCGCCCGAGCTGGGATGCGCTGACGATCGCGGAGTCGCGTGACCCCGAGCTCGTGGGCCGCAGTGTGGCGTCACTCGCAGCCGAGCGGGAGATGGAACCGCTCGAGGCGATGGTCACTCTCGCCGCCGAGGAAGACCTCACCACGCGCTTCCGCAGCGTGCTCGCCAACAACGACGAGGACATGATCGAGCAGCTCCTCACGACCGACGGGATGCTGATCGGCTTGTCCGACGCGGGCGCCCACGTGAGCCAGCTGTGCGACGCGTGCCTGCCTACCGACCTCCTCGGCAACTGGGTTCGCGAGCGTGAGGTGCTGCCACTGGAACGTGCGGTGCACAAGCTCACCGGCGAGCCCGCCGGAGTGTTCGGCTTCGCCGACCGCGGCATCCTCCGTGAAGGCATGAAGGCCGACCTGGCCGTCTTCGATCCCGACACGGTCGCTCCGGGCGGGTTGCACCGAGTCCGCGACTTCCCCGCCGACGGAGAGCGGCTCGTCGCCGACGAGCCGCAAGGCATGCAGCATGTGCTCGTGAACGGGACGCCGATACGCGAGAACGGAGCACCCGTCAAGGAAACCGTCGCCGCGCGCCCAGGTCGCGTGCTCAACCGCTAGCCGAGCGGCCCCGCGTCAGTCGGCGACGGCGGTAATGCCGATGCAGACGTTCAAGTCGACGAGTGGCACGCGCAACGGGAAGAACCGACGGTGCACGATCCGGAACCGCTCGCGGAGCAGGTCGGTGATCTCTTTGGGCGAGTTGATGTGCTCCCGACGCACGAAGATCTCGTAGGGCAGCTTGTAACGCTTCTCGAACTCCCGTTGTGCGGTGAACCGCCTGCCGATCCCGTAGACGAAGCCGGGGTCGCACGGGATCACCACGCTGAGCCGGCCATCGGCGCGCAGCAGGCGCCGCAGCTCGTTGAGCGCCGTCGGGAGGTCAGGCAGGTGCTCCAGCACGTGCACCGCGACCGCTCGATCGAACGTCCCCGCGTCGAACGGCAGCTGCTGCTGGCAGTCCTCGACGATCGTCGTCACCGACGGGAACCGCGCTTGGATGCCGGCTGCCATCTCTGGGCGCATCTCGACGCACGTGTAGTCCTGGCGGGACAGGTCCTCGTACGCGAGCTGCTCGCCCAGGCCCGCGCCGATCTCGATCGTGCGGACCCGCCCCCCCAAGCCGGCCATCGACCGGAGCGGGTAACGATGGTTGAACCGCTCGATCATCTGGTAGCTCCCGGGCAGGTCCTCGTGCCATCGGCGGATCGCATCGTCGATCGTTGCTTGGTGCTCGGGATCGATCGGTGGCAGCTCCTTCGGCCACTTCGTGGTCATGGCTGCGGTTCCTTGTCGGTGAGCACGGGCGGGGGCGCCGCGGGTTCGGACCCCTGCTCCTTCTCGAGACGGCGTACACGCTCCTCGGTCAGCGCCAACGTCTCCGACACGGTTCGCAGCATCTCAGTGAGCCCCGATGCAGTGATCGACAGCTGCACCGAGATGAGCAGCAAGAGGAAGAGCGAGACCCCCAGCAGGAACTCGACCGGGCGCAAGCCGACCGAATCAGCGAGCGGCTCCGCCAATCCAGTGAGTGCGCCTGACGCTCCGATCGAGACGGCGACGAAGAACCACCCAAGCGCGTACCGGAGTGTGAGGAGCTGAAGTCGCGCCAGCACAACGATCATCAGCGCCAAGAGCAGACCGAGGAATCCGAGCAACAATTAGGAGCGCTCCAAGGGTGTCGCCGGACGATAGCGCGTGCCGATTCTCAAAACGACGACGACGAGCGCCCGTACGAGGAATGCGATTGAGGCGGCACCTCCCGCTGAACGCAGGCCACCTTGGCGCGCACGAATCGCGATGGGGGTCGATACGACTGTGTATCCAGCCCGCGCGCTCGCGACGAGTACCTCGAACGTGTCACCGAGATACTGCGTCGGGTAGTTACGAGCGAACTCGTTCAAGAGCGGGACCGACACGGCGCGGAAGCCTGACGTCGCGTCTCCGATCGGTCGGCCCGCGGCGCGACTCGCCACCCGCGCCAGGATGCGCATGACGATCCGGCGAGCGCGCGAGACGTCCATTCGCTGTTCGGCTTCGAATCGGTTGCCGACGACAAGGTGCGCGCGTTCGTCGTTCATCGCCTCTAAGAGGAGCTGGATGTCCGCTGGGTCGTGCTGCCCGTCCGCATCACATTGGACGGCGACCCGGTACCCGTGCTCCACGGCGTACCGGAAACCACACCGAAGTGCGGCGCCGACACCGAGGTTCACAGGGAGTCGAACGACGGTCGCCCCTGCTTCCTCAGCGACCTCTCTCGTCCCATCGGTCGAGCCATCGTCGACGAGCACGACAGACACGCCTTGCGCACGCACCGCATGAACGACGGCACCCGCGGTCTCCGCCTCGTTGAGCGCCGGGATGATCACCACGACGTCGTTCAGTTCCATCGTGGCCATCTCATTGTCTGTAGTAGCGCGCTCATGGAGTGTCAAGACCGCGACCTCGCGAGCGAACAGTCTCGACGATCACGTCCGTGAGTAGCAACACGACAGCGATCATGCCGACCACGTGGACGGCGTCGAAGCGCGACGGCCAGTCGAGTCCGGGGGGATAGCCGTAACGGCTCTGCTGCACGAAGACGTACAAGCCCGTCGCCGCGAGCGCCGCTGGCGCACCGATCGCGAGCAGCCAGCGCGTTCTTGGAACCAGCAACACCGCGAGTGCTGCCGCACCCGCAAGCGCGCCGACCCACGGCTCGACGAGGAGCCCGCTCAGCACCGCGACCATCACGGTCGTCGCAACGACACGCGACCGTGACGGCGTCGTGCCTGCTGCCACGAGCAGTGACGCCGCAGTGGGAGCAGCGTCGGCATCGACCGTCGGCGCACGCGATCGGCCGCGGAGAGCGAGGACCGCGCAGCCGAGCAACGTGAGCCCCGAGATCACGATGCCGACCCAGACCGTGCGCTGCGGGGCCCACGTGAAGTTGATCTCCAGGTTCCGCCGGGCGGGATCGATCCGCCATCCGTTCGCCATGCCGTCGACGAGCACGGGTTCCCCGAGATCGCGACCGTTGACCTCCGCGTGCCAGCCACGGTTCAGGCTCTGCCCGAGCACGAGCCAGAACGGGTTGTCGGCGCCGCGGACGCGTGCTTCGATCCGCGTCCGGCCGTTGTGCAGCACGTCGACCTGCGGGCTGGGCTCCCGCTTGGCCGCGACGACATCAATCAATGCGCCGCGACCGTCGAGCGCGTCACCGCCGCCCGCGGACGCGAGAACGAGCCCGTCGACATCGATCCCGGTCTCCGCGCCCGACGCCGCCCGCAGCTCGTGCTTGCCTTGCTTCAGCCGTAGACCCGATGGCGCACCACCCGTCGGGTTGCAGCGCTCGATCTGGAACGTCTGGTACGCCGAGCCGGCCTCGATCGCACCGACCAGGCGCACTGCGACCGGTGCGCCGTCGATCTCGAGCAGGTCGCTACGACAGGCTGTTGGCACTGCGCCGGGAAGCGACGCGCGCTGCACGCCGGGGAATCCGAGCTCCGCGACGGCGACGGGGAGGGCGGTCTCCAATCCTGAGTCGTAGTCGATGGTTTCGACGGCGCGAACCTCCTCGATGGCCACCCGCACGCGGTCACCGGTGAGCGCGGGGAAGGTCGCCCGCGCCTCAACCGTGCTGCCAACATTGTCCCCGTCCTTGATGGCGGGCACGTCAACCGTCCGCGTCTCGCCGCCGGCTTCGAGTCGCAGCCGGGTGGGAACCGAATGTCTTCCGTCCGCGACCAGCTCGAGTGCCAGCTCGTCGAATGTCACGGGGGTCGGGAGCTCGAGGTCGATCCACTCCCCCACCGGCGACACGTCGGCGTCAGTGATCCACGCCGTGGCCGCGTCGCCATCGATCGCCGACGACCCCCGGGCCAACGCCGTGGTCCGGAGGTGCCCAGACGCCCGCACGGTGACGCCCCCCGAGTCGGCGTCGGCAATGCCGAGCACACGGTCGAGCACGTCGTCGGGCGCCGCCGGCGAGAGTCGGGCAGTGCCAGCGACGCCGAAATCGCGAGCAGTCGGCACGAGGAATGAGCGCGCCAACCTCCCCTCTTCTTCGGTGACGTTCGGCGGGGAGAGCACCGAGCGCAGCCGCGTCATCTCGTAGAGAAGTGGGTTGCTGAGCATACGGGCCGCCGCCGTGCCCACCAGGTCCGTGGGCATCCGCACGACCTCATCGACGACTACGGCGTGTTCGGCCGACGATTCGTCGGCGAGGCGAATCTCGGCGAACCCGACGGCGCTGTCGTGCTGGTAGCGGTCGCGGTCGCCCACATTGTCAGCGAGCACGATCACCTCGAGCTGCGCGAACCGACGGGGCTCGAACGAGACGTCCTGACCATCGACGGTGCGCGACACCTCACCGAGGTCCACGGTGACGGGCTGCCCGACCGACCGGCCGTTCCCGTCACCGAAGCGCAGCTCGACACGCGTGAGGTACCGATCCCGACGGCCGGTCAGGGGCTGCACGAGGTTGACGTGGTCGGTCGTGATGGCCTCGCCAGGGCGGATGCTGATCCACTCACCTTGGACCGGCCCATAGGCACCGACCCTCCACGCCGTCCCCAGGTCGCTGTCGAGAGCGCGCGCGGGACGATCGGATGGCACGAACCTCGTGGCCGTCCCGTACGCGGACGCTGACACCTTTGCGCCACGCTGCTCCATCACGGTGAACGCGTCCTGCCCTGCGTCCGGGAACACGTCGAGCCGTTGGTCCTGGTCGTCCTCCACAATCTGCCGCTCGTTCGGGCGCTGCGTGTAGCCGAGGTCGTCGTGCTCCGACCAGTGCTGAGCCCGTGAGCGATTCGTGTCGGTCACGATCAGCACGGAGTCCGCATGCAGCGCCCGCACGAGGAGACGGCGGTCATGTGAGAACGACGCCGAGTAGCGCAACGCGGAAGAGTCAACCAAGAGGCCGGCCTGGGCGAGGTCGACCAGACCGTCGCCGTCACCCGAGACCAGCAACAGGCGCGAACCCGGCTCGGCACGCACGATCGGTCGTGTGCGCTCGACTCCGAACACCGCGACCGGAGGAGGTGACGGCACCGCGTCCGGGACGGCGAGCTCTCGGGCGTCGAGCTGGTCGAGCTCGAGCGGTGGCGCGAGCTTGTTTCCGAAGCGTTCCGGCGCGACGAGACCGTCGGGCGTCGGGCGGAACACCAGCCACGCCTCCCGCGGTCGCGCGAGGTCGTACTGATCGACCTGAACGTCGCTGCGAAGCACGACGTCACCCACGCTCATGAGCGCGGCGATCGGGGCAACGGAGTCGGGATCGAGCAATCCGCGCTGGATGCGCCGATCGAACGCCTCCAGCAGGTTGGCCGACGCGGCCGAGCCGTACGGGATCAGCTCGCGAGCCACATATGGTCGGTCCGTGAGCCCGGGCGTGATCGGCACGTTCGTGTCGCCCCAGCGGTACACCGCGGCATCCATCCCCGGTAGCTCGAGGATGCGGGTGTCGTGGCCCTCGCCATCGAGCGCGTTGATCGCATCGGTCCAGTACACCGGGATCTCATCGCGGCGCTGGACGTTCGCCCCGTAGACGTCACCCGTCCAGAAGAGAGGAAGGTTGACCGCGGCCAGAACGGCGAGGACCGCGCACACGGCAAACGCCATCCGAGGACGATGACGCTGCGCAAGTCGCTCAGAGAGCACGTTCGCGCCAACGCCGAGGAGCACCGCCACTCCGAGTACCAAGAGCGGCACCGCGCGCCCGACGCTGCGCAAACCGAGACCCACCGTGGATCCCTCGCCGAACTTCTTCACCACCGCGCCGAACGGCGACGGGTCGTCGTACGGGTGCGTACCGACGGCGATTGCCACCCCGACGACGATCAATGCGACGAAGTAGGCGCGGTGCTTCCACCGGACGAATGCCGCGGACAGCATCGCCAGCACCGGGACCGTGTAGCCCGTGACCACCAGCCAACGACGCGAGTAGTCGACCGACGCCTCGGTCCACGGTCCAAGGCGGTCGCCACCGTAGAAGAGCCAATAGCCGAGGCCGCGCAGGACCTCGCCCGAGTGGCCTGCGACTGCTACCGCCTCGATCGACTCCGAGTACCGAAGAACATCGAGGCCGTACGCGCCTTGCACGATGAGGCCAGCGACCCACCACGCCGATGCAAGGACGGTGAGCAACGCGATTCGGGCGCACGTACGGAGCGCCTGACGAGCCGACACTTCTCCACTCACCCAGATCGCATGCGCGACCCAGAGCAGCGGCGCGAGGCCAACGAAGAACAGTGACGGAGGGTTCACGCTGCCGGCGAGCTGCACCACGATCGCGAAGGCAGCCGGATAGCGCCATCCACCGTCGCGCAACGCTCGAGCGATCAGCGCGATCAACCACGGTGCTGCGCTCCACGCCACGAGGATGATGGAGATCCGCGACGCGTACTGGAGGAAGTACGGGCTGAACATGTATACGAGCGCAGCAACCACCGCGCCGGGACCCGAGATTTTGAGCGTACGGAGCAGGTAGAGCACGCCGAGTCCGGCGGCGAAGATGATCGATCCGAGCCAGAGCCGCTGCGCCGCCCAGACCGGAACACCCAACTGATCAAACAGCCAATAGAAAGGACCGGCCGGGAACAGGTAGCCGATGTCCTGATGGGTGAGGGAGCCTTGGTGGACGTTGGGGCTCCACAGATACGGAGCGCGTGACAAGAGCCGACCCGGATCCAGGTACAGATACTGCTTCGTGTCGGTGACGGCACGCCCGGACGCGCTCAGGAGCAGCGGGACGTACGAGAGCGCGGCGAGGAGCGCGTATCCGAGAACGCGTTGCCGGCGTGACGTGGCGGCCGGCGAAGCTCCGCGACCGATTGCCGGCGCGGGCGTGCGACTCAACGCCGCGACTGGAGCTCGCGGCGACGGATGGCGTCAGTAGCCAGCACGTCGAACATGTCGAGCGCCGATCTCTCCCAGGTCAGGTCCGAGGCACGCCCCAGGGCTGCCTTGGAGAGGCGGATGCGCAGCTCTTTGTCGCGCACCAGCCGATCGAGGCACTCGACCATCTCCGCGGGGTCCGACGCGAGCATCCCCGTCCGGCCGTCCTCGATCGCGTCGAGATGTCCGACGATCCGCGTCGCAACGGCGGTGGTCCCGCAGGCTGCTGCTTCGCTGATCGTGAGACCCCAACCCTCACGTGCAGAGGCGCTCGCGACGGCCCACGCGCGGCGGTACAGATCCACGACCTCCTCGTCGCTGATGCGACCCGGAAGTCGGATCCAATTCTCGGCGTACACGGCGTGGATGCACTCCTCGAGGTGGTCGCGCTCGTACCCTTCACCCGCGATCACGACCTCGAGTTCGGGATGGAGACGCTTCAAGCGCACCACCACGTCGATCAGCACGTGGAACTGCTTCACGGGAACAAGACGGCCGACCGCGGCGATCAACGGCGTCGGTGACTTCTCACCTCCCGGCTTGAACCGGGGATCGATGCCCGGTTGCACGACCGTCACCATCGCGGGTGAGAAGCCCATCACCTCGACCATCTCGTGCTTGCTCGATTCAGACGGTGTGACGATGGGCGTGCGTCGATACAACGGCGGAGCGAGCTTCGACTCGATGAAGTTCCCGAGTGCCGCCAAGCGTGGTGGGAGCGTCATCCGCCACATCTCCCCGTGCACGTGATGCACCATGGTGATACGCGGGTTACGTGACCAAACGGGGGAGAAGAAGGGCATGCCGTTCCAATGCTCAACGAGCCCGTGCGCGGGATCACGCGGCGCGACCATCTCGCTGAGCGCGACGCGGGGGAACACGAGATAGCGCCCTCCCTTGCGAACCACCCGGTAGCCGTCCCGCCAGGCGAACGCGGGGTGATTGACCGCGAACGACGAGCGCATCGTGACCTCGAGCCCGGCCTCCGCCCAGTACTTCGCGGTCATCGCCGCGGAGACCTCCGAACCCCCGGCTTCTGGGTCGTCGAGGTCGCGCCACGCGAGGATCGTCACCCGCCGCAGGCCGGCTTCGGCCGCGAGATCCTTCATCTCCGAGATCGTGGCGTCGTGGTTGGTCATGTCGGCGTTCACGGGTGGGGCGGTACACGGCAACCCGGTCATGCGTAGGGACCCCACGCTCCCGGAGGCGCCACTCTACCCGACGAGTTGCGATCGAAGCCGCGCCCGCGTGAGCGCTGGTTTGATGATGCGAGCGCGATCGCTCCACAATGACCGCGTGCTTCGAAGAAAGTTGGCGGCGAGCTCGACCGTGCCCCCTGGTTTCATCGAGACGCTCGATGCCGTCGCGGATGTCCACGGCTGGACGACCCACGCGCAGCTGCGCCAGCTCTGGGAGTGCGCGTCGGAAGTCCCCGAGGGAGGTCGAATCGTCGAGATCGGAAGCTTTCATGGTCGGTCGGCGATCGTGCTCGCGCACGGCGCACGCCCGAGCGTCGAAGTCGTTGCCATCGATCCCCATGCCGGAAATGACCGCGGTCCCGGGGAGATCCGTGGGTCTTCCGCGCAGGGTGATCGCGATCACGAGGTGTTCGTCGCCAACCTCGAACGTTTCGGGGTGAAGGACCGCGTCCGCTACGTGCGCCGCGCGTCGCAGGAGTCAGGGTTGGAAGTCAAAGGTTCGATCGATCTCCTGTACATCGACGGTGCCCACCGCTTCGCACCCGCGCGCGCGGACATCCGCGACTGGGGACGGCGTGTGAGCGATGGCGGAAGGATGCTGATCCACGATTCGTTCTCGTCGGTCGGGGTGACCGGCGCGATCGCGACCGAGCTGCTCGGCAACCGGCGATTCCACTATGTCGGACGAACGGGCTCCCTCGCCGAGTACCGGTGCGGAACGCGGGGATCCCGAGTGCGGAGCACTGCCCATCAGCTGGCCCAGCTCCCATGGTTCATCCGGAATGTCCTGGTGAAGGCACTCATGATCGTGCACCTCCATCCACTCACGCGCCTGCTCGGGCACCGGTCGAATCGTTTGCCACCGTTCTGAAGGCGAGTGCGCGGCGGAGCGCGCATCGACCAAGGGACGAAGGGCTCGTTTGCTACCTTCTCTCGCCATGACCCGCGAAACCCGGCGGTTCTTGGTGGGTCTTGGGGCGATCGCGGCCGTCGGACTCGTGATCCGAGTCGCCTTCCTCTTCATCATGCACCACCCGTATTACCCCGTCGGTGACGCGCTCCTGTACCACTCCGGCGCAAACTCGCTCGTCGACGGGAAAGGCTTCGTCCTCGCCTTCTTCCTCGAGAACGGGCAGCAGGCGCAAGGCGCGAGCAACCCCCCGCTCTACGTGCTGTGGCTCGCGATCCCGTCAATGCTCGGGTTCCGCAGCCCGCTCGTCCACCAGCTGTGGTCGTGCGTCCTGGGTCTGGGGACGGTCGCGCTCTTGGGGGTCCTCGGCCGGCAGCTGGCGGGGTACCGCGCCGGCCTCATCGCGGCAGCCCTCGCTGCGATCGGACCAAACGTCTTCTACTGGGACACCGTCATCCTCTCCGAGACGATGTCGTTGTTCGTGGCCACGCTCGTCGTCCTCCTCTGCTATCGCTACTGGCGCGCGCCGGACACTCGCGGACTCTTACTCGTCGGGCTCTCGTGTGGCGCGGCCGCCCTCTCACGGGCCGAGCTCGTGCTCCTCGTCCCGTTCGTGCTCGTTCCGCTCGCCCTCGGCTCGTGCACGATCGACTTCGCGGCGCGGCTTCGCCGACTGGTGGTCGCAGGTCTGATGGCGGCGCTCGTGGTGGCACCGTGGATCACGTACAACGTCACCAGGTTCGACAAGCCGGTCTTCCTGTCGAACGGGCTCGGGGTCACGCTTGCGGCCACACAGTGCGATGACGCGTACTACGGCGAGTTCACCGGGTTGTGGTCGATCCGGTGCGGTCTCCGCGTCCAGCGCACGTTCCCGAAGGGATACGACGAGTCCGAGCGTGACGCCGGGTACAGGGAGGCGGCGCTCGACTACCTCGGTGATCATTTGGGACGCGCGCCGGTGGTCGTCTTGTCCCGGTGGGGTCGCTCGCTCGGTCTCTACCGGCCGATTCATTCCGTGGAGTTCGACCACTTCCCCGAAGGTCGTGACTGGCCGATCGCAATCGGGGGTCTGATCAGCTTCTGGGTCCTCGGTGCGCTTTCGGTGTACGGCGCCGTGCTGCTCCGGCGGCGCAAGGTGCCCGTCTATCCGCTCGTCGCGCTGCCTGCCATCGCGATGATCGCCATCGGGATCGCGTTCTCGTCGTCGCGGTACCGATCGACGGCCGAGCCCGCGCTCGCGATCCTTGCCGCCGTCGCAATCGATGCGTTCATCCGTCGAAGGCGCGGCGAGAGCGACCCCGACCCCGCCGATCTGGATGATCGAAACGAGACCGCGGCCGGAGCCGCGACGTCGTGACCACGACGGCGCGGGCCACGGAGGCGCGCACGTCGCGCTTTCCGTGCTTCGATGGCTTCCGGGCCATCGCTGCGCTCGGCGTGGTTGTCAATCACGTCGGCTTCTTCAGCGGGAAGAACGTTCGCAGCGACACGTTCGGACCGTTCCTGGCGCGCCTCGACATCGGCGTCGCCATCTTCTTTCTGATCTCGGGGTTCCTGCTGTACCGGCCCTTCGTCGACCGGATCTTCGCTGGCACGAAGAGCCCGGCGCTCGGTTCGTTCCTCAAGCGTCGGGCGTTGCGGATCTTCCCGGCCTACTGGGTGTGCCTCATCGTCGTGATCTTCGTGTTCGAGTTCCAGACGGTGGACGTGAAGGGGTTCTTCCTCCACTTCAGCTTGCTGCAGATCTACAGCCACGACCACATCATCGGCGGCCCGGTACAGCAAGCATGGACCCTTGCCGTCGAGATCACCTTCTATCTGTTCCTCCCGTTCTACGCGTGGCTCACGGCGCGCTTCACATGCGGCACGCGCAACGCGTTGCGCGTACAGCTCTGGGGTGCCGCGATCTTGTACGCGATCAGTGTCCTCTACCGAGGCTTGTTGTACGCGACCAACGTCGAGGACACCGGCCGGTACCGCAGCTGGCTCCCTGGGTACTTCGACTACTTCGCGCTGGGGATCCTTCTCGCCGTCGCGAGCGCATGGGTCGCCCGGTCGGGTCGTCGAGAGTGGTCGTTCACCGCCTCCCGGGCGTTCCCGTGGGTGTGCTGGACGATCTCACTGGTGATGTTCGTCATCGTCTCCAAAGGCATCGACCTCCAACCGGCCCCGGCGGAGCTCACGACGCGCAACGGGATCCAGGTCATCACCGACCTCCCGTTCGGCAAGGAGTTCGGGCTCCAGTTCTTCTACAGCACGGCCGCGTTCTTCTTCCTCTTACCCGGGGTGTTCGGACCCCAGGACCGCGGCCTCATCCGGCGCTTCCTCAGGAATCCGGTGATCGTCTGGCTTGGACTCATCTCCTACGGGATCTACCTCTGGCACGAAGCCGCGCTCGACGGGTACGCGAAGTGGACCGACACGCAGCCGTTCGCCGGCAACTTCTCGTCGATGCTTCCCGCGACGCTGGGAGCCACGCTCGTGGTCGCCGCGATCAGCTACTACCTGATCGAGCGTCCCGCGCTTGGTCTGAAGGACCGACCCCTCTGGCGCGCGCCACGTCCTCCAGCCGATGCCGAACCCGCCCCGTGACGGGGCCCGTCACCTAGAGTCCTTCACTTCCATGGGCGCGGTGACGACGACCAAGTCAAAGTCTGCTCCCTCGGCCGGGAGCGGCACGACCTGGCGCAACCTCTCTCCCCGCTCCCTCGATCTGATCGCCTTCGCCATCCTCGCGGCGGGGTTCTTGCTGCCCCTCCGAGGCTTGCTCGGCAGCCCCGGCGCGCCGATGGAAGAGGGCTTCATGCTCGTGTTCCCCGAGCGCGTGCTCGCGGGCGACATTCCCAACAAGGACTTCCTGCACCTCTACGGCCCGGGCAGCCTGTGGGTGCTTGCCGCCGTCTACAAGGTGTTCGGCACGACGCTCGTCACCGAGCGACTCTTCGGGTTGATCCAGGAAGCGGCCGTCGTCTTCGGGATCTACTTCATCGTGCGTCCGTGGGGCCGCACGACCGCGCTCGGATGTGCACTCGTGTCGCTGCTCATCATCCTCGAACCGCACGGCCTCGTCGCCATGCCCTGGGTCGGCGCACTTGGCCTTGGGGTCTTCGGCATCGTTGCCGGCATCGCGAGTCGCGACGCAGGCGACTCACAACGAGGCCGACGCCTGGCGTTGACGTGCGGCCTGTTGTTCGGCCTAGCACTGCTCTACCGGATTGATCTCGTGATCGCGATCACCCTCGCGTCGCTCGCGCTTGCATCGGGTGTCGGCGCAGCGGTGCGCAAGCGCTTCGCGCTCGGGCTCACGATTGGCTTGTTCCCGTACCTCATCCACGTGGCCACCGCGGGACTCGAGAACGTGGTGCAAGGGATGCTCATCGACCCCGTCGTGCACCTTCGCGGCGGTCGGGCGCTCCCGATCCCGCCGAACTGGAACGTCTTCGACAGCGACGTTCAGTTCGTCGCCGACTTCATCAAGCTTCCGTGGCCGATCCCGCGCCTGGACGGGCCGGCCCAGATCAGCCTCTGGTTCTTCGGACTGCTCGGATCCCTCGTCTTCGTGGCCGTGGTCGCGATCTGGGCCGTGCGCCGCGACCGCACGTCGCCGCGTGCTCGCGTGCTGCTCGCGGCAGCAGGGTTCAGTGTCGGCCTCATCCCGCAAGCCCTCCAGCGGCCCGACCCCACCCACCTCGCCTGGGTGGCGTGTGTCGGGATGGCGTTCGTGCCGGTGGCGGCCGTCGAGGTCATCCAGGCGCGGCGCCCGGGTTGGGGTCGGCGACCGGTCGCGTTGGTGGTCGGAGCCGCGTTCCTGCTCGGCCTCACGCTGGTCATCCCCAACTACACGCTGCGCAGCTACGCGGACTTCACGGCGCAGACCTTCGGCGAGCACGTCGACTCGCACCCCATGAAGAACGGCGGACGCACCTTCTACAACGGCAATGAAGCAAATGCGAAGGCCGCCAACAAGATGTTCAAGGTGATCAATCGCATCACGAAACCCGGTGATCGCCTCTTTGTCGGATCAAAGGACTTGCGGAAAGCGCCGCTCAGCGAAGCGTCGTTCTATTTCCTTCTTCCCGACTTGCCTCCGGCCACCTATTACATCGAGATGGATCCGGGCATCGCGAACGCTCCCGACTCCGGCCTCGCGGACGAGGTGCGGAACTCCGACATCCTCATCCTGTCTTCGACATGGGAGATCTGGGATGAACCGAACGACTCGCGCAAGTTCGGACCGAACGAACCGAACGAAGTCGTGCGCGACGAGTTCTGCCTGGTCGACAAGTTCGGGCCTCACTACTACCTGTACCAGCACTGCCGCGGAGGCGCACGGTAGCCTTCCTCGGTGCGCACGCTGGTCATCACGCCGACGTACCAAGAGGCCGAGAACATCGAGCAGTTTCTGAGGCTGGCGCGCGCCGCGGCACCCGACGCGGACATCCTCGTCGTCGACGACACCAGCCCTGATGGCACGGGCGCCATCGCCGAGCGCGTCGGCAAGGAGCTGGGACGCGTGAGCGTATTGCACCGGCCGAAGAAGGAAGGCCTCGGCGAAGCGTACCGCGAAGCGTTCTCGCTGGCACTCGGACAGGACTACGACCGGCTCGTGCAGATCGACGCAGACCTGTCGCACGACCCCGCCGTCATCCCGAAGCTCCTCGCGGTGGTCGAGAGCGGCGCCGACGTGGCCGTTGGGTCGCGGTACGTCGCCGGGGGCCAGATCCCCCACTGGCCGTGGTTCCGACGCGCGTTGTCGCGCTACGGCAACCGTTACGCCGGATTCGTGCTGGGGATCAAGATGCGCGACGCCACGTCGGGGTACCGCGCCTATCGAGCCGACACCTTGCGCGAGCTCGACCTCGGCTCCACCCGCGCCAAGGGGTACGGGTTCCAGATCGAGACCGCGTACCGCGTGCACCGCGCTGGCGGGAAGGCCGACGAGTACCCCATCGTGTTCACCGACCGCGTCCGCGGCTATTCCAAGATGACCTGGGGCATCTTCGCCGAGGAGCTCCTGCTGGTCACCTGGTGGGGCGTACGCGACCGCATCTTCCGTCGCCGGCGTTCGTCACGGGCTCCGACGGAAGCGAATCACGCAGTTCCAGGACAGCACCTCTCGGATGCCGGGGACGCGTGAGATGAACCGCGCCCACGGCCAGTACCTCGGCTCGACGCGCTCGACGCGCAGATCGTCACGCGCCCTCACGTAGCGCAGCGTCGGACCGATGTGCACCGCGAAGAGGCCCTCCCCGTACCGGTTCTTGCGGGGAGGACCATGGAACCGCTCGTAGAGCTTCGGGCCGAGGCGAGGACCAAGGAACTGGTACGGCGTCATGTCGTGCCCTCCCCACGGGGAGTACCAGTTGGTCCACGACAGGTACCCCCAGCCGCCCGGTCGAAGGATCCGCTCCATGTCCCGGATCACTGATTGCGCGTCGCGGGCATGCTCGAGGAGGTTCGAGCAGAACACGCCGTCGACGCACGCGTCGCGCAACGGGAGCTGACCGGCATCGCCGATCACCGCGCCCTTCGGCGGCGCTCCGCCCGCCATGAGCTCCTCGCGCGACCCCTCCAGCGGGACGACGAACGCCCCTCGCTCGCGGAACGCCAGCGCGTAGTAGCCGGGACCGCACCCCAGGTCTGCGATCGTGCGACCTTCGAGTGCGCCGTACCGGCGCTCGAGGTCGACCACGGCCTCCTTCGCAAGCAGCGAGTAGAACGGAGCCGGATTCTCTTTCTCGTCGCGCCAGAGTCGGAAGAGCTCGCGCGTCCGCGCCAAGCCCCGCTTCCGCTCTTCTTCAACGGCACGCACGGACGCTGACGCTACCGCTGCGCGGGTGGCGTCTTCCCGATGCGCTCGTACGCCTCGTCGGGGACATCGGCCACATCCTTGTAGATGTGGTGAACACAACGCTCGCCCGGCTTCTCGGGTGGGTACTCCACACTCGTTGGCGCGTCACCCCACTCGACGGCTTGGATCTCGTTGTTGACCGAGCAGTGGGCGCAGTACACCCAGAGCTCATCACGCATGAACGTTCGACCGCTCTTCTCGCGCAACTTCATGTAGGGGTGCTCGCCCTCGTACTTGCCGCCATCGATGAGCATCCCGCCGCTGCCGCACTTGAACGACAGGATGATCTTCTCGTCGTCCTCTTCGACGTCGACTTCGCCCATGTTGCCGAGCATGGCGCGAGCGATGACCTTGGCGCGGGCCGCGGCCGGGAGCGACCCCCACTCAGTGCCGGTGTCGCGGCGGGGCCGCACGAACTCGTCACCCGTCTTGCGGAGCGCTCGCTCGACCGCCTCTTCTCCCATCTCCTCACCGATGAACGTGAGCAGCGAGGTGATCCAGTTGATCGAGTACTCCTTGAGACCTCTCCACTGCTCCACGGCGCGATCGATCAGCGCTGCGGCCTCGTCGTGGTTGCCACGCCCGAGAGCGATCTTCGCCTGCTCCCAGAGCGGAGTGCGCATGCGCGCGATGTCGGCCGGGCTGAGCTCGTGTTCGGGCATCTGGTCCCCCTCCACCGCTTTCTACGCCCTGGGCAATCCGAGCACGCGCTCGGCGATGATGTTCCGTTGGATCTCACTCGTTCCGCCGGGAATCGTGCCTGCGAACGAACGCAGGTACTGCTCGATCCACGCGCCGTCGCGCCACATCTTTGGACCCAAGTGGTCCACGTCGAGCGCGTCGTGCCCTTGCACCTCGCTCCCGGCGAGCAGCAGCCGCTGGAGGGTCTCGCTGCCGTACAGCTTGAGCAACGAGTGCTCGGGCGCCGACTTGCCCGCCATGACCTTGGAGAGACCGCGGTACCCCATCAGCGTCTGCGCCTGCGTGTCCACGTAGAAGCCGCCGAGCATGTCGCGAAAGTGGGCGTCGTCACGCAGTGGATGCCCGTCGTTCCCGGCGCGGTCGCCGAACTTCAGCATCTCCTGGAACGCTCGCTGTGCGGCGTACGCGTGATCGATCCACAGCATGGCGCGCTCGTGTGAGAGCGATCCCTGCGTGAGCGCCCACCCGTTGTTGAGATCACCGAGGAGCTGGTCCTTCGGCACGATCGCATCGGTGAAGAAGACCTCGTTGAAGTCGTAGTAGTTGGGCTCACTCAGCTCGGAGAACGGGCGGGCTTCGACGCCCGGGCTGTGCATGTCGATGAGGAGCACGCTGATGCCCTTGTGCTTGGGTACGTCGGAGTCCGTGCGCACGTAGCACATGCACCAGTCGGCGTGGTGGGCACCCGACGTCCACACCTTCTGACCGTTGACGACGAAGTGGTCGCCGTCGAGCACAGCCCGAGTCTTGAGGCTCGCGAGGTCGCTGCCGGCGCCCGGCTCGCTCATCCCGAGGCACCAGGCGACCTCGGCGCGCAGCGTGGGGAGCAACCACCGCTCCCGTTGCTCGGGCGTGCCGTAGTCGAGCAGCGACGGCGAGATGATGCCGAGACCTTGCGGATTCAGGCTGCGCGGGATCTCTCGCTGCGTGAGCTCTTCGAAGTAGATCATCTGCTCCGAAGCTGTGGCGTTGCGCCCACCAAGCTCGGGCGGCCATCCCGGAACGAGCCATCCCGCGTCGAACAGTGTGCGCTGCCATTCGCGCGCCCAGTCGGTCAGGAACGCGCTCGACTGCTTCGGCTCGTTCAGGAGCTCGCGCGCCGGCGCGTTCGCCTCGAGCCACCCCACGAGCTCAGCGCGAAAAGACTCCTCCGCATCGCCATACCGCAGTCGCACGCCGGGAACGGTACTCGGTAACGTCAGCAGCGCCGCAGGCTCGACGCGACGCGGCGACCGAAGGGAGCTCGCCCAGCGAGCGAACGTCCGCGAGCCGGGTATCCCGGCTCGCAGAGAGCGAGCGAGACAATTGGATTTCGAATTCTCAGCCGAGCAAGAGGCGCTGCGCGACAGTGTGCGCAAGTTCCTTGCTGATCGTGCACCGCTGACGCACGTGCGCGAGATGCTCGATGACGATCGCGGCACGACCGACGCGGTGTGGCGCGGCCTCGCCGATCTGGGCGCGACGGGCCTTCTCGTACCCGAAGCCCACGGCGGCACGGGCATGGGAATGGTCGACGCCGCCGTCGTGCTCGAGGAGCTCGGCCGGGCGGTGAACCCCGGCCCGTACGCGTCGTCAGCGATCGGTGCGGTCAGCCTGGTCCTGCTCGCCGGTACCGACGACGATTACCAAGCCCTGTTGCCCGCACTCGCCTCCGGAGACCGCATCGGCACCGTCGCGCTCTACGAGCCGGACCGACGGAACGAGTGGCGCACCACTCACACCACCGCGACTGCGGACGGTGACAACTGGCGCGTCGATGGGCGCAAGGTGCACGTGCCCGACGCGATGGCGGCCGACGTGCTGCTCGTCACCGCGACCAAACCGGAGAGCGCGCTCGGCGTCTTCGTCGTGGAACACGCGGCCACGGGTGTGACCATCACGCCAACGCCGACCGTTGACGGGAGTCGCAAGCAAGGCGAGGTGACGCTGGAAGGTGCCGTTGCCCACAGGCTCGGTGGCGCAGACGCGGTCGAGGCGCTCGGGACCACGCTCGATCGGTTGCACGCGGGCGCGGTGGTCGACGGCGTAGGCGCTGCCGCGCAGGCACTCGAGATCTCGGTGGAGTACGCCAAGGAGCGCAAGCAGTTCGGCGTACCGATCGGTTCGTTCCAGGCCGTGCAGCACCTGTGCACCGACATGCTGCGCGCGGTCGAGCTCGCACGCGCCGCCGGGTACTACGCGTGCTGGGCCGCCGATGCTGCGGACACCGACGAGCGGCACCGCGCCGCCACGATGGCGCTCGCCTTCGCGGCCGACGAGCTGTACGGCGTCGGCGCGAGTGCGGTGCAGGTGCACGCCGGCATCGGGTACACGTGGGAGCACGACATCGGGCTCTTCTACAAGCGCTTGCTCACGCTCCAGCAAACCGGTGGCGGCACGGTCGACCAGCTCGAAGAGCTCGCGTCGATCGCGCTCGCCTAGCCAGACTTCGTCAGCAACAGGGTGCCCGCCATGGGGCCGCCGCCGGCGCAAGCGACGCCGACTTCGGGGTTGTTGGGGACCTGACGGTCGCCGGCTTCATCCCACAGCTGCACGCACGCCTCATGCAGGAAGCCGAAGCCGTGGAGTCGACCGGCTGACAGCTGGCCACCGTTCGTGTTGAGCGGGAGCTCACCGTCGAGCGCGATGCGCTGCCCGCCTTCGATGAACGCCCCGGCCTCGCCCTTCTTACAGAAGCCCATGCCTTCGAGCCACGCGACCGTGATGAACGAGAAGCCGTCGTACATCTCGGCCACGTCCACGTCGGTCGGCTTGAGGTCGGTGCGCTTCCAGAGCTCCTTGCCGGCGTCCTGCGCGGGCATCGAAGTGAGATCGTGGTACTGGTCCCACGAGGGACGCCCGTGCAGCGCGGTGGCGACAGCCTCCACGTTGATCGGTGGTTTGCGCAGGTCGGCGACGGTGTCTCGACGCGACACGATCATCGCGGTGCCGCCGTCACACGGGACATCGCAGTCGTACAGGCACAACGGGGTCGAGATCATGCGCGCTGACAGGTAGTCGTCGAGCGTCATCGGGTCGGTGTAGATCGCCTTGGGGTTCAGCGCCGCGTTCTTCCGGGCGTTCACCGCGATCTGCCCCAGCTGCTCACGCGTCGTCCCGTACTCGTGGAAGTGCCGCTGGGCGTACATCGCGATCCACGTCGCGGCCGACGGCACCGAGAACGGCAGGAGCCATTCCATGAAGCCGCTGGCCTTGAACGACGTGGTCGTGCTCCCGCCGCCCGGCATCACTGCCGCGCGCCCACCTTTGCCCTGCGCGCTTCCTTCGAACACGCTGCGCCAGACGAGCACGTGCTTGCACAGCCCGGCGGCCACTGCGAAGCAGGCGTTCACCACTGCGCCGAGCTGACCCGGTTGCTCAAAGCCGCCCGTGAACCAGTTGACCTCGAGCCGCAGCGCATCGTGCACGTCGGTGATCCCACCGCCCGAGAAGCCTTGCGGCCCGCCGGCCCCGGGATACGTGGACAGCCCGTCGATGTCGGTCGTGGTCAGGCCGGCGTTCTCGATCGCGGCGAGGCACGCATCGATCGTCAGCTCGAGCGGGTCGCGGAACAGCCGGCGGCCGATGTCGGATTGCCCGACACCGCTGATGACCGCGCGCCGTTCCCCGATGAGGTCGGTTGCCTCGGAGGCCACTACTTCTCCTTCACTCTTGGTGCTGCTCCCACTCCGCTACTTCCGCTCACTTCGCTCGCTCCATTCGCTCCGTTCGCAGCACCGCTCGCTACCGTTCGCGAGCTGGCTCGAACAACGGGATCCACACCTCGTCATCCGGGTGTGGCTCGAACACGACCTGCACGGGCATTCCGATCGTCACCTCGTACGGATCGATGTTCACGATGTTGGTGGTGAGCCGAAGATCGTCCTGCTCGACCAGGCCCACGATGGCGAGCACGAACGGCGGCTCGAGCCCGGGCATCCAGTTCTGGACGTTCACGGAGAACGTGAGCACTTCCGCCCGACCCGACACGGTCGCGATGGCGATGTCCTTCGACCAGCACTTCGGGCAGATCACTGACGGCGGGTGGATGAAGTAGCCGCAGCCGTTGCACTTCTGGAAGCGGAGCTCGCCGTCGCGCCCTCCCTGCCAGAAGTGCTTGTTGCGATCCGAGACCGCCGGCACGATCCGGAACGGCACCTCGGACACGCCTGCCTCAGTCTTCGCCATCGTCCTCCTCGGGCTCGGGCGCGGCATCGACGCCGCGCCGGGCATGTGGGATCGCTTCGACCGCGGGCAGCAGCCCGAAGCCGGGACTCGTCAGCAGGATCGCGCCGAGCACCTCGTCCCAGGAGGCGCCGACCTCGCGCGCCAGCCGCGCGTGACGCGCGACGCCGGCCGGGTTGCGCAAGGCGACCGTGCACGCGAGCCGGATGAGCTCGTGGGTCTTGCGGTCGGGTGCACGGAGCGAGTCGATCTGGCTCAGCCACGCGTTCTGAGCCTCGTGGAGCGCGGGGAAGACCTCGTGCAGCGGGCCCTCGAAGGGGAAGCTCCAGTCGTCCCGGTGCGTCATGTCGGCACGAAGACTGGCACGGTTATCTCGGGCGTGAGCTCTCTGTAGGAGACCCGCAATCCCATGCCCACCTTCAGTACATCCACGTCGCAGTCGACGACGTTGGTCATCATGCGTGGCCCCTCGACGAGGTCGACGATGGCCGCGACGTAGGGCACGCGCTCGTGGAACGGCGGGAGGTCGTTCACGTGCACAACCGACCACGTATAGAGGATGGCGTCACCCGAGGCTTCCTCGGCCGAAACGTCCTCGCTCCAGCAGTTCGGGCAGAACGGTCGCGGATAGAAGTACGCCTCGCCGCATGCGCCGCACCGTTGGATGAGCAGTCGATGCTCGCGCGCAGCAGCCCAATACTCCCGAGTGTCGTTGTCGGGTGACGGGAGATCGAAGCGCACGCGGCGCTCTTGATCGCTAGCGCGACGGGAGCGCGGCGGTAGCCACCCCCGACACCTTGGCCTCGCCGTCCTGGTTGACCACCTCGCACTCGAGATCCACGCGGTGCTCGCCATCCTCGTCATACTTCTTGGCGACGGTGACCTTGGTGGTGAGCTTCTCGCCCGGCCAGGTCTGCTTCGTGAAGCGCACCTGATACCGCTTGAGGTTGCCAACACCCACGTAGTCGGTGAGCGCCTTGCCCAGGATGCCCATGGTGAACATGCCATGGCCGAACACACTCGGCAGTCCGGCCGCCTGCGCGGACACCTCGTCGCTGTGCATCGGGTTGAAGTCGCCCGACGCCCCGGCGTACTGCACGAGGTCGATGCGCGTGAGCTCGTGGCTGAACTCGGGCGCGGCGTCGCCTTCCTTCACATCGTTGAAGAAGAGCTTCTGCTCCCCCATCTGCGGTCCCCTCCCGGTCTCGACGGGTTACGGCTGCGCAGGCAGCGTACCGGCACTCGTCGAGGCGGTGCCGCTCGACCCATGGCCCGGACGTCCAGCACGAACGGCGTCTACGCTCCGCTCGTGCGGCGGGCGCGCGAGGTCGTCGTGGATCCGATGCCGCCGCGCGTCACCGGGCCGGTCCCGTGGGTCGGCGCCGGCGCCGCGCTGCTGCGGAACCCGACCGAGTTCTTCACCTGTGCCCGCCAACGGCACGGCGACACCTTCGTCGTCGACGCGTTCGGGTTCCGCATGTTCTGCGTGTTCCCTCCCGAAGGAGTGCGCCGCCTCTACGACGTGCCGGAACAGCAAGCCAGCTTCGGACTCGCCACCTACCGCCTCATCGGGTTCAAGCTCCCACCCGAGCTGCTCGTCGGTCGCCGGAACTCGCCGCACCATCTGTTCGGCAACCAACGCGTCGAGGGATACCTCGGCAACCTGGAGGTCGCGGTCAACCACGAGGTCGACGAGCTCGGGGCCGCGGGCACGTTCGAGGCGTTCGCCCAGGCGCGCCGACTTGGGCACCGACTCGGGTTCGCGTCATGGGCCGACGTGGAGGCGGCCTCGCCGCTCTACCTCGACCGTCTCGTCCCGCGGTTCGACGCCATCGATTCGAGTGAGGCGTTCGTGCGCCCGGCGCAGGCGTTCCGGACCTGGGCGACGCGGCGAGCCCGAGAGCGGCGCGCGATGCACGGTATCGAACGCGTCATCGCCGAGATCTGGACCGCACGTGAACGCGCGGGCACCCTCCGCGGGGACTTCCTCGAGCAGATCGGGGCGTCATATGCCGACCTCCCGAGGGACGACGCGCTCGTGGGCACAGCACGCGACGTGATCATGCTGCACACCGGCGCGCAGTCGAATCTCTACGCCGCGCTGGCGTGGACGGTGCTGAACGTGGTCTCCAACGCGGACCACGCCGAGCGCATCCGCTCGGGTGACGACTCGCTGCTCGAGGCGTGCGCCAACGAATCGATCCGCATGGCCCAGCGATCGATCACGCTGCGCGAGGTCCTGACCCCGATCGAGGTCGACGATGGGGACCGCACGTACGAGCTCGGCCCGGGCGCGTTCCTCACCACGATGCTGAGCGTGAACAACTGCACCGCCGCGCCAGGCCTCGAGCACTTCGACCCCGCTCACTATGACGACCGGCGACGACTCCTGCCCGAGGTGCTGGTCGCCACCAAGGAGCTCGTGAGCACGTTCGGCCACGGCCCACACTCGTGCCCGGCCGCGCGCTTTTCGATCTCGGCGATTCGCATCGCAGTGCGCACGCTCCTCGAAACGTACGACCTCGAACTCGACGGGACACCCGAGCCACGGCGTCGCCAGATCGGCGGCATCGCCCGGGCGCAGCACCCGGTGCACGTCCGCTTTCGCCGTCGATAGCCTCGACTGCTGCATGCCCGTCGACCTTGCTGCGCTGATCGATCCGTCTCATACGGCGGTGCTCACGATGGAGCTCCAACGCGGTGTGGTGGGTGCCGAGTCGCCGCTGCGTGAGCTCGCCGACGCTGCGACCGCGGCCAACGTGGTCACGAACACCGCGAAGGTTGTGCACGCAGCGCGTGCTGCGGGGACGCACGTCGTGCATTGCACGTTCGAGGCTCGTGCCGATCGCACCGGCGCCGTGGCCAACGCACCGTTCCTGCGCATGCTCGCGAAGCGCGACCCACACCTCCTCCCCGGAAGCAGTGCGGCCGCGCTGGTGCCCGAGCTCGGGCCCGAGCCGTCCGACGTCATCTGCTCGCGTCGCCACGGGCTCACACCCTTCCCCGGCACCGATCTCGACCCGACGCTGCGCAACCTCGGGGTGCGCACGGTGATCGCCACCGGCGTGTCGGTGAACGTCGGCATCCTCGGCATGGTGATGGGCGCCGTCGACCGCGGCTACGACGTCGTTGTCGTCACCGACGCCGTCGCGGGCATCCCCGCCGCGTACGCCCAAGCGGTCGTGGACAACACGCTCTCGGCCCTCGCCACTCGTGCCACGAGCGATGAGATCGTGGCAGTGTGGGCCTCATGACCATCGCCGCCGGCCTCGACTTCTCCGGCCTCCTCGCCGACAAGGTCGCGCTCATCACGGGCGCGGCGTCAGGCCAGGGGCGCGCCGCGGCGCTGCTCTTCGGTGCGCAGGGTGCAAAGGTGATCGTCGCCGACTTCAACGACGACGGCGCGGCGGAGACCGTGAAGATGCTCGAGGAGCAGGACTCCGAAGGTGTCGCCGTGCACGCCGATGTGTCCGTGCGCGCCGAAGTGGACGCGATGGTCGACACCACGATGGAGCGCTACGGCCGCCTCGACGTGCTCTACAACAATGCAGCGGTCCAGATGTCCGGCCGCCTCGTTGACTGCACCGAGGACGACTGGGATCTCACGATCGCCACCAACCTCTCCGCGATCTTCTGGGCGTGCCGCAAGGCGTTGCCCCATCTGCTCACCGGTGACGGCGGGAGCATCATCAACACCGCATCCACGCTGGGGCTCATCGGCTCGGAGGGCTACGCCGCCTACGGCGCGGCCAAGGCCGGGCTCGCCGTGCTCACCAAGCAGATCGCGGTCGAGTACGGGCCCGCGGTGCGAGCCAACGTCATCGCGCCCGGATCCATCGACACGCCGCGGTTCCGCAAGGTGCTCGACAAGACCCCGGGCGCCCAGGAGTTCGTCGAGGGGCTCAAGCGCAGCATCCCGGTGCGGCGGCTGGGTACCGCGGATGACGTGGCCCGCATCGCGTTGTTCCTGGCGAGCGATCTGTCGTCGTACGTGTCCGGAGCGGTGATCCCGGCCGACGGAGGATTGGCGGTGTACCGCTAGTGCGTAGCGAACGGAGCGGATGGAGTGAACGTAGTGAGCCGAAGTAGCGGAGTGGGAGCGGAGCAATCAAGGTGACGCAACAGCTCGCGGATCGGGTGGCGATCGTGGTCGGCGGTGCGTCGGGCCTCGGCGACGTGATCTGTCGTCGCTTCGCTCGCGAGGGCGCCACCGTCGTCGTGGCCGACATCGACGAGCCCGGCGCGAAGGTCGTCGCCGACGCCATCGTCGCCGATGGCGGCAATGCCGTCGCCGTGGCCTGCGATGTCACCAAGAGCGCCGAGGTGAACGCGATGGTCGACGAGGCCGCGCGCCTCGGACCTCGGATCGGCGTGCTCGTGTGCTCGGCCGCAATCGAGAGCCTCGTGCCGGTGGTCGACCTGTCCGACGAGGAATGGCAGCAGGTCCTCGACATCGACCTGAAGGGTCCGTTCCTCTGCATGAAGGCCGCGATCCCACGCATGGTCAAGGGCGGTGGCGGCTCGGTGATCGCCATGGGCTCGACACTCGGGTTAATCGTGGCGCCCGGCCACCCGGCGTACTGCGCAGCCAAGGGCGCGCTCCTCAACCTGTGCAAGCAGGCGGCGATCGAGCACGCTCCCGACAACGTGCGCGTGAACATGCTGGCACCGTCGGCGACAACGACCGGGCTGTTCATGAAGCATTCGGGCAAGGCGCCCGACCCCGACAAGCTGCGCGCCCAGGTGGCAGCGGGCATGCCGATGAAGCGACTCGGCGACCCAGAGGAGGTCTGCGACGCGGCCGTGTTCCTCGCGTCCGACCAGTCCACCTATCTGAGCGGCGCCGTGGTCCCCCTCGACGGCGGCCTCGCGGCTCGCCGCATCGTCTGAGTCACGCATGCACAACGGGATGCGGGTGCTCGACGCCGACGGGCACGTGGTCGAGGCCGGTGACGTGTTCGCCGACTTCGTGCCAGCCGGGACACCGATCTACGACCTTCCGACCACCACGCCGATCCAGATGTGCGGCGACATCGAGAAGCTGCGCGACCAGCTCGACCACGGCTTCGACGCACCTTCCTATCTGCGGGCAATGGACGCGCAGGGCATCGACGGCGCGGTCTTGTACCCCTCGATCGGACTGTTCGTCCCCTATATGCCCGAGCTCGACGCCGACGCGTCGGCGGCGGCGTGCCGCTCGTACAACGACTGGATAGCCGGGTACTGCGCCACCGACCCGCACCGGCTGGCGGCGGTGGCCATCGTCCCGCGCGACCCGGTCGCTGCCGCGGAGGAGGCCCGACGCGCCGCCGAGCTCGACCTCGTCGGCGTGACGGTGCGACCGAACCATCTCGACGAGGAGTACCTCGACGCCGAGTCGTGGGCACCGCTGTACCACGCGCTCGAGGAGACCGGCGGTGTGCTCGCGGTGCACGAGGCACTCGGCGTGCGCGCCGGTCGCACGATCGGTTCCGACCGGTTCACGGGCTTCGCAGCGCGTCACATGTGCTCGCACCCGCTCGAGCAAATGACCGCGGCGGTCGCGATCCTGCTTGGTGGCGTGTGCGAGCGGCACCCCGAGCTCCAGGTCGCCTTCCTGGAGTCGGGCACCGGTTGGCTCCCCTACTGGTTGGCCCGCCTCGATGACCACCACGAGTGGATGCACGACACCGAGTGCACCGAGCTCTCGATGCGTCCGAGCGAATACTTCGCGCGGCAGTGCACCATCTCGTCAGATCCCGAGGACGTGCTCGCGCCGTTCGTGATCAGCCGGGTCGGCGCCGACCACGTGCTCTGGGCGAGTGACTTCCCTCATCCAGACGCCGCGTTCCCTGACGCGGTCGACGAGTTCCTCGAGAAGACCGAGGGCGTGCCGGAAGCCGACCTCCAGGCGGTGCTCTGGGACACGCCGTTGCAGTTCTACCGACTTGACGACCGCTTCGCGGGAGTGGAGAGCCCCACATGAGCGGACTGCTCGACGGGATGAAGGTGCTCGACCCGTCGTGGTGGCGACCGATGCCCCACGCCACGCAGATCCTCGCCGACCTCGGTGCGCAGGTGCTCAAGATCGAGCCACCGGGCGGCGACCCGATGCGCGCGTACCCCGACATCTTCGCCGGTCTCGCCCGGCACAAGCGCAGCATCGAGCTCGACCTGAAGTCCGACGACGGCCGCGCTCGCGCGCTCGAGCTCGCTGCGAAAGCCGACGTGTTCTGCGAGGCGTGGCGACCCGGTGTCGCCGAGCGGCTCGGTCTCGGCTACGACGCGCTGCGCGGTCAGAACCCAGGGATCATCTACTGCTCGATCTCGGGATACGGCCAGACCGGTCCGTGGCACGACGTCGCGGGACATGACCTCAACTACCAGGCCCTCGGCGGCGCCGTCGCGCCACGTCCGAACGACGTCGGCACACCCGAGATCCCGCGCCTGCCCGCGGCGGACCTCGAGGCCGGCACACTCGCAGCGTTGCTGGTGTGCGCAGCCTGGGGTCGGCGTCACCTCTCCGGCGAAGGCGAGCGCATCGACGTTGCGATGGCCGACGCCATCGCGTGGTGGATCGGACCGAACACCGCGGTGCGGGTCGAGGGGTCCGAACACTCGACCGGCGGTCATCCCGGGTACGGGGTGTTCCGGACTGCTGACGACCGTTTCATCGCGCTCGCGCCGCTGGGCGAGCAGCACCTCTTCGACGGCATCTGCACCGCGCTCGAGCTCGACGAGCTCGTAGGTCTCCCGTTCCTCGAGCGCCTCGCGCGCACGGAGGACGTGAACGCCGACGTGGAAGCAGCCATCGCCAAGCTCAGCGCTGACGACGCGTTTGCCCGGTTACGAGGTGCCGGTGCACCCGTCTCGCTCGTGCTCACGCCCGAGGAGATGGTGCAGCACCCACAGATCCAAGCGCGCGGCATCGTTGCCGACGCCAGTGGCACCGAGGTGATCGCACTCCCCGCGACCCTCAGCGTCAACCCGGCGCGCCGCAGCGGGCCACTCCCGGGGGTCGGCGAGCACACCGAGGGATTCGCCGACTGAGCCCCACCGTCACCTGATTCGTCTTTGAGGAACGCTCAGTCTTCGCCCCAGCCCGGCACCAGCCCGCGCTCGCGGCAGAAGTCCTGGGCTTCGATGTTGACGCCGTTCATACCTTCGGCTTCAGGATCTGTGACCAACCATGCAACCACCGCGCCCACCACATCGGGTGGCGCGCCCAGCGACGCGTCGAACCCGAACTCCCCCATGTCCATCGCCATGCGCTCGGTCGCCACGAAGCCGGGTTGCACGTTGTACGCGCGAATGCCCAGCGGCGCGAGCTCGACCGCGAGCACGCCGGCGATTCGGTGGAACGCACCCTTCGAGACGCCGTAGCCCATCCCCCACCCACCCTCGCCCGGCGGCGCCGGCGGGTCGCCGTAACCGGCAGCAGACGTGATGTCGACGATCACCCCCTTGCCGCGCTCGATCATCTGTGGGAGCACGAACTGCGCGAGCACCATCGGCGCGATCACGTTGGCCTCGATCTGCTTCTCGAGCAGCTCGATCGGCGTGTCGAGGAAGCGGTCCATGTGTCCCGGCCCGATGTATCGACCGTTGTTCACGAGCACGTCGATCGCGCCCCACTCATCGAGCACACTGGCGACCGCGTCCTCGAGCGTGGGCCGGGCAAGCAGGTCCAGGAACACCGGAAGCGCGCGGCGGCCTCGTTCTTGGACCAGTGCTGCAGTCGTCTCCAAGCTCCCGGGCAAGGGACGCATGTCGGAGCGCTGGATCGTTGACGAGTGCTCGCGTGCCTCACCCTCCACGAGGGTTCGAGCGCCGAGTGCCACATCGAAGCCAGCTTCGGCGAGGTAGAGCGCGCACGACTTACCAATCCCGCGGCTCGCTCCGGTGACGAGTGCGACCGGCACGGGAGTCGACGCTAGCCCGCAGCGCCCCGACCTCGCCGCAGGCCGCGTGCGTTCTCGATGTCCGACGTGTCACACCGAGATGGCGCGTTGATCGGGTTGCACCGCAATGTGCGCTGGTTCGGAAGGCGTACGACGTAATCCGAGATCGTGACGTCCGGCACGGGATAGTCGGTGCTCACGATCTGCGCACCGCTGTGGATGGCGGCGTCACTCCGAGACTGGTCTTCGGCACGCACTTCGACGCCGTCGGCGTCGGCTCTCGTGCGGACGATGAAGCCCTTCTCAACCAAGCGACGGATCTCGGCTTCCACCGGTTGGTCGTGCTCGATGAACGCCGCCGATGGTGCGTTCTCATAGGCCGGCACGAACATGGCCCGCCCCTCGAGGGACGGGTTGCCGTCGAGGTACTCCCGTCGCAGCGCGATGCGGTTGAGCACGACCACGAACTTGCCCCGCACCGCGTCGAGGGTCGGCCAACCTTTGTTCACGACTGCCTCACGCAACGTGGATTCGTTGCCACGCACGTCGTCGGGCGTCACGAGATCGTCCGGATGGAGCACCGACCGCACCGCCTTGTCGAGTCGGTTGAACGCGCGCTCGTCCCACGCGTCGCGCACCGGGTCGAACACGGGACTCGGGTCCTTGGGCTCCAGCAGGATGACGATCGGGATGTGGCCGGGATGCTGGTCAGACCAACGTCTCAGCCGCCGCAGGCACGCCGCGAGCGGACTGCAGTTCGAACGGTCGTCGAAGTACGGGTCGTGCCCCACGCTGAATCCGTCGGTGTTCGAGATGTCGAGCTCGACGCTGCGGATCCCCTGCTCGTCGAGCTGCACCTCGAGCTCCGGGTGCGCGTAGTTGCTCCACGCACCGGGGACGCCCGACGACGGGCGTCGGTGGTAGCTGTTGTGCGTGCCCAGGACCTGCACCTGGTTCAGGCGCAGCACGTCGTCAAGGGGATACGGACCGCGGCGTCGTACCGGCGTCGATGTGCTCGAGCTACACGCCGCGACCAGCGCGAGCGCCAGCACCGCCCCCCGTCGGCAGCGCCACCGCTTCAAGTGATGCCACCCCTTGCCAGACAATCCGATCCTTCGGCCGCGCCCGAACGTAGTCGCGGCAACCCGCCGATCTGCGCCGCCTACTGGATGAGCGTGGTCTCCTCGACTTGATCATCCGCGCATTGATCGACCGGACCATGCCCTCGATGTTGGTCCCTGCGGCTCCCAAGTCAGGTGGCGTCGGCCATCATTGCGCGCGCCGTCGCCGCGTTGCCGAGCATGGAACACTGAGCCCTGATGCCGTCGGAACCGCTGCCGTTGCTCGCCAGCGGGCGCGACGGTGACGTCTTCGAGTTCGGACCTGGGTTGGTGCTCCGACGGCCGCGCGACGGTCGCAACATCGAGCACGAGGCCCGCATCATGGAGCACGTCGGCGCCTTGGGGTTCCCGGTACCGAAGATCCGCGAGGTCCACGCGAATGGCACGGAGATCGTGATGGAGCGCATCGACGGCGGCAACATGCTCGACGTCATCTCCCGCCGTCCCTGGACACTCGCACGCCACGCGAAGGTGCTCGCCGACCTGCATCGCCGGCTGCACGACCTCCACGCGCCGAGCTGGCTCCCTCAGCACCCCGGTGGTGGCGATCGCATCGTGCACCTCGACCTCCATCCGCTCAACGTTCTCTACGGGCCGAGCGGCCCGGTGCTCATCGACTGGCCGAACGCGCAGCGCGGGCATCCCGAGACCGATCTTGCCCAGACGTGGCTCATCGTGGCGGCATCCGACACCTCCGACCAGGGTTTCGTTGCCCGGCTCGGCGCGCCGCTCCAGCGCTACTTCGCGTCCCGAGTGATCCGCGAGTTCGACCGACACACGATCGTGCCCTTCCTCCGACCCGTCGCCGAAGAACGGGCCAAGGATCGCAACGTTCGCCCCGGCGAGGTCGACGCGATGTTCCGCATCGTCGAGCGCGAAGAGCGCCGGCTGCGCTGACGCACTCGCGCTACTGATCTGCTCCCACGACCGCGGACAGGTGCCGTCGCCGACCTCTAGGGTTGCCGTGTGGCGGCGGGCGGCGATCGGGCTACGGGAGGTTCGGGCCTCGTCGCGATTCTCTTCACCGACCTGGTGGGGTCCACCGAGCTCGCCACCAAGCAGGGCGACGTGGCCGCCGATGCCCTACGCCGCGACCACTTCTCCCACCTGCGTGAGGCACTGGCTTCCACGGGTGGCATCGAGATCAAGACCATCGGCGACGCATTGATGGCGTCGTTCGCGAGCGCGTCCGACGCGCTCGGCGGCGCGGTCGCGATGCAGCGCGCCGTGGAACGCCACAACCGGCGGCTCACCGACGGCGCCCTCGAGATGCGCGTCGGCGTGAGTGTGGGGGACGCGGCGTACGAGGACGGCGACTGGTTCGGCACGCCCGTGGTGGAGGCGTCTCGTCTGTGCGCGGCCGCAGCAGGCGGTCAGATACTCGTCAGTGACCTCGTGCGTGCGCTCGCGGGCACGCGCCACGAAATCGCGCTCGAGACGCTCGGGCCGCGCGAGCTCAAGGGCCTCACCGAGCCGCTCGTCGTGTGCGAAGCGGTCTGGGAGCGGAGCGGTTCCGAAGTCACCGTGCCGCTGCCGGCGTTCCTGGAAGTGGCGGCGTCGTTCCCGTTCTCGGGTCGTAGCACTGAGCTCGAGCGGGTCACCACGCTATGGAAGGAGAGCGCCGAGGGCTCCCGACGCGTGGTGCTGGTATCGGGAGAGCCGGGCATCGGCAAGACGCGCCTCATCACCGAGCTGTGCCTCACCGCGCACGATCGCGGCGCAACCGTGCTGTGGGGCCGCTGCGACGAGGAGCTCGGGATCCCCTACGAGCCGTTCGCCGAAGCGCTGCGCCAGTACATCGCCTCGGTGGCACCCGAGCGGCTGCGCGCCGAGGTCGGTCCCCTGGGCGGCGAGCTCACGCGCATCGTGCCCGACCTTGCGGCACGCGTGCCCGGTCTCGCCGAGCCGCTCCAAGGTGAGCCCGAAGCGGAGCGCCACCGCCTGTTCGAGAGCGTGGTCGATCTGCTCGGAGAGATGTCGGTTGCCGCGCCGATCATCCTCGTGCTCGACGACGTGCACTGGGCCGACAAGCCCTCGCTCCTCCTGCTCCGCCACCTCCTGCGCGCCAACGCGCCGCTGCGACTGCTGGTGATCGCCACGTACCGCGACACCGACCTCGACCGCTCGCACCCGCTCAGCGACGTGCTCGCCGACCTGCGCCGCGAGGCGGGCGTCGAACGGCTCGATCTCCACGGTCTCGACGCCGACGACGTGAGCGCGCTGATGACCGCGACCGCCGGCCACGAGCTCGGCGAGGACGCGCTCGCACTTGCCCAGGCACTCGTCGACGAGACCGAAGGCAACCCGTTCTTCGTCGGCGAGGTCCTGTTGCACCTCGCCGAGACGGGCGCCATCGTGCAGCGCGACGGCCGCTGGACCACCAACGTCGCGCTCGGCGACATGAGCATCCCGGAGGGGATCCGCGAAGTCGTCGGGCGTCGCCTGTCGCGCTTGTCGGAGACGGCCAACCAGGCGCTCGTGCTCGGCGCGGTGATCGGACCGACCTTCGACATCCCGACGATCCAGGGCGCCGATGGCCCCACGGGAGAAGAGCTCTTCGACGCGCTCGACGAAGCCACGCGTGCCGCGATCATCCGGGAGGTCCCAGGAGTGGTCGGGCAGTACTCGTTCTCGCACGCGTTGATGCGCGCGGCGCTCTACGAGGAGCTCACCACCACCCAGCGGGTTCGCATGCACTTGCGCGTCGGTCAGGCGATCGAGGCGCGCCACGCCGCCAACATCGAAGATCACCTCGACGAGCTCGCGCATCACTACGGCGAAGGCGCGCTCGCCGGTGATGCGACCAAGGCAGTCGACTACGCACGGCGGGCCGGCGAGCGGGCAATGTCCGAGCTCGCGTTCGAGGCGGCAGCCCGCCACTTCGAGCGCGCGCTCGGCTCGACCGAGCTGCTCGAGTCACCCGATCCGGTGGCGCGCTGCGACCTGCTGATCACCTGGGCTCGTTCGCTCGCGGCCGGCGGCGACGACCGGCGCGCCAACGTCCGCAACCAGGCCGCAGATGCCGCGCGTAATCTCGATGATCCGGAACGCTTCGCGACGGCCGTGGTGTCAATCACTGAGCACTCGATGAACTCGTCGCGGATGGGTTTCGCCGACGACGAGTTCGTCGCGCTGCTCGAAGAGGCCCTCGAGCGCCTTCCGGAGGAGCCGTCGCCGATCCGCGCGCAGATCCTCTCGACCCTCGCGATGGAGCTGCAATGGACCCCGCAGTCCGAGCGCCGTCGCGCGCTTGCACGCGAAGCCCTCGAGATGGCCCGCGCAACGCAGGACGCGCAGGCGCTCACACTCGCGTTGGCGCGCGGTTGGACCCTGGTGGACGGGTCGCGCCCCTTCTGGGGCGAGCTCGAACTCTTGCTCGACGAAGCCGAGACCATTGCAACCGCGACCGACAACGCATCGGCGGCCGTGTATGTGCATCGCGTGAAGGCGTTTGCGGCTGGCGTCCGTGGTGACCGGGCTGAGATGGATCGCCGCCTCACCTTGGCGCGTCCGATCGCTGAGCGGCTGCGAGAGCCCGCGCAGCGTGCATACCTGCTGAGCGACGAAACGTGCTCGGAAGCGTTTGCCGGGAACCTCGAGCGTGCCGAGGCGCTCGCGCTCGAATGCGCGGAAGCGACGCGCGTCGCCGACTTCCCCGACGACGTGATCATGGCCGTGCTCGGCGCGCAGCTCTACATGATTCGGTTGTGTCAGGGCCGCGTCGGTGAGTTGACCGAGCTGCTCGCCCAGCGAGTGGTGGAATCACCCGGCGCGCCCGTATGGCGGGTGGCGCTCGCGGGTGCGCTCGTTGAGAGCGACCGGGTCGATGAAGCCCGTCCGCACTTCCATGCCCTGGCCGACGACGACTGCGCCGGGACTCCGCCCGACATCACGTTTCCCGTCGTGGTGTGTGGCCTGGGGCGAATCTCGTACCGGATCAAGCCCGACGCCGCGATCGTGCGCTCGATCTACGAGCATCTTGCGCCCTTCAGCGGCTACTTCAACTGGACGGGCGGCACGATCGCCGACGCCAACGACCTCGGACTCGCAATGGCTGCCGCCACCTTGGGTGACGACGACGCTGCCGACACGCACTTCGCGAAGGCGATCGAGCTGTGCGAGCGCGCTGGCGCGCGCGCATACGAAGCACGGTGCACGCTCGACTGGGCCCGCGTGCTCGACGGCCGGGGCGACGCCGAGCGGGCACGCCCGCTCGCCGAGCACGCGCTCGCGCTCGGCACCGAGCTGGGCATGGACGGTCCGTCAGGTGTCGTCCCCCGGGCGAGTGCCCTTCTCGCCTGACGGTGGTGTATCGTCGAGTCGTTCGCTGCTCTTGGGGAGCGACGCCGAGTTCGAGTTCTGTGGCCTGGACCCAGCTCTCGACTTGAGCCCTTCGCCTCTTCCCTGAGTCCAGGTGCTGGACGGTGCAGGAAGAGGTGGGGCACTGATGAACCGTCGAATCCGCGTGTGTGTCGGGCGCGCGACCACGTCGATGGTGGTGCTGTCGCTCGGGTTGGTTGGAGCGTTCGCGACTCCTGCGGGGGCATCGGACAAGAGCGCGGCTAAGAAGTTGTTACTCACGAAAGCCGACGTGGGCAGCGGGTACGACTCGCAGCCAGTTCTGGCCGGTGCTCCGGCCTCGGCTGGCGCCGAGGACTCGGCTCGGGTCGCGCTCGCCCAGTGTGTCGGCACGCCGGTACCGGATCCGACGGATCGGGTGGTCACCGCCGACGTCGCGGGTCTGCAGTTCGACAGCCCGGCAGAACTGGTTCCCGATGAGCTGCATCCGAAGGAGAGCATCTCCTCGATTGTGACGATCTTGAAGACCAAGGCCATGGCTGCTGCGGATTTTGCGTTCGCCTCGGATCCGCAGTTCCCGAGTTGTTTCGCGCAGCTGAACATCGCCGCCAACCCACTCAATTCGGCGGTGACGGCGGAGCCGGTCCCGGTCAAGCGCTACGGAAGCTCCACCGCTGCTTTCCGGGTGTCCTTCATCGCCCAGACTTCATTCGGGCCAACCCCGGGCACGCTTGTGTTCGTGGCGATCCGGCAGGGCCGCGCCGAGATCCTCGTGATCTTCGGCACCCTCGGTCAAAGCCGCGGCTTTGATCCAGCCGAGACGAGCGTGATCGCCTTCGACCAGACGAAGATGTACGAGATCCTCGACAAGCTCAAGCCCCGCCTCAAGCGCGCGCCGAAATAGACCGAGCGGCGACTTCGGCAAGGAAGCGAACTGACGTGCGGGTCGCAGTCGGGTCGGGTGGGTGCTCGCGGTGACGATCGCGGTCGTTGTCGGTGTCGTCGCACCTTTGGGGGCTGTCGACAAGAAGGGTCGGGTCACCGACTTTCTGGCAGCTGCGGGGCACCGGCTGACCTGCCTCTCTGCCTTGAGCAAGCTGTGCTCAGGGCACCTTCCCGACGAGGAAAGGTCGCGCTGCGTGTGACGCGGAGTTCGTTGGCAAACCGTCGGCGCGCTCGACGGGACCCATCTCCAAAGTGTGCCCTGACCAGCAAGAATGTGAGGCGGCGGCGGGAATCGAACCCGCGTCCAGGGTTTTGCAGGCGGAATGCAACCGTCCAGGCCATGCACCTGAGTCACGTTCTGGCTGATCAGCTCACTGCGACTGTCTATCCAGTATGCCTCAGCGCGCCTGAGCATCGGCGTGTTCGTTGGCAAACCGTTGGCAAGTTCCGACACGTCGCGCCGAGCCTCACAAGGTCGAGCGCTGGATTGTCTGTGCGAGAGTCCGCTCCCGCCAGCCTTGGGGGAAGATGGGGAGCGGCATGATCGTCGTCACCGTTGGGGAGGGACTGGATGAGTTTCACGACTCGGGAATGGTGGGCGCTGATCCACGGGATGGGATTCGGCGCACTCTTCCTGCTGGCGTTCGCGGGTGGGTTCGCTGGTCTCTACAGCTTGCGCCCCGATCTCGTGACGGCCGCGGGGGTGCAAGAGCGCATGCGCCGGCTGAGGTTCGGTGTCGTCGCGATGGCCGCGGCCGCGTGGGGCACGGTGATCACCGGTTCTTGGGTCGTATACCCGTGGTACCGGGAGGACATTCCATCCAGTCCGAGGTCCACGCTGTTAGCCGACGCCTCGACGGCCGATTGGCATGACTTCGGAATGGAATGGAAGGAACACATCGCCTGGATCAGCCCGATCCTGGCCACGGCGGTGGCGTTCATCGTCGTGTACTACGGGACGAACCTGATCCGTCACGATCGGGTCCGCCGCACCGCGATGACGCTGTTCGTGCTGTCGTTTGCGTGTGCGCTCGTCGCGGGCGCCTTTGGTGCCTTCATCACCAAGGTCGCACCAGTCAAGTGATCGCGCCGGCCGAATTTCAGGAGGAGCTTCGATGACCACCAAGTCGCCAAGTGGCGCTGCGGGCGCCGCGTTGACGGGGATCGAGTTCGAGGACAAGCCCGAAGGCCCGATTTCGGCGGCGATCATCGCGGCCGGCATCGGCGCGCTCGCATTGGGCATCTTCACGACACTTGCCGAGGCCAGCGAGTCGATCGCCAAGTTCTTCGAGTGGAGCGTGCGCGTCGGTCCGCTCTCGGGCAAGACGATCTCCGCCGTCATCGTCTGGCTGATCGCCTGGACGGTGCTGTACGTGTGGCTCAGGGCGAAAGCGTACGAAAGCCGCCGGGCGCTCACCATCGCGCTTGTGCTGGTGGCGCTCGGGCTCATCGGTACGTTCCCGACGTTCTTCCAGGCGTTCATACCCGACTGAGTCGCGCCGGGTCCGCATGAAGATCGCTCGGTGATCGTCTACGCGACGAGCTTGAATGCCCCGATCGCCGCGCCCACGCCGAGCAGCCAGACCGTGCTCGGGTTCCAACGCACGAGGACCAGCACTGCCGCGATGCCGATTCCCACGGTGATCACGTCGGGGAACGCAGCCCGGGCGAGGACGAGGGTCACACCTGCCATCAGCCCGAGTGACGCGGCGTTGACCCCGTCGAGCGCGGGACGGACCCAGGGGGTGTTCCGAGCCCACCCGACGATGCGGGTCAACAGCGCGACGAAGACGAACGACGGTAAGAAGATCCCGACGGTCGCGACGACAGCTCCTGGGAGGCCCGAGACTTGGAAGCCCAGGAACGTAGCCGTCGTGAACACCGGTCCGGGAGTGATCTGCCCGATCGCGACCGCGTCGAGGAGCTCCTGCTTGGTCACCCATCCGAGGTGCTGCACCAGGTCGCGCTGCAAGAACGCGAGCAGCACATAACCGCTGCCGTAGAGCACGCTGCCGATCTTGAGGAACACGAAGAAGAGCCGCGCGAGCTCCGGGTCCACAGTCGTTCGGGCACGCGCGACGAGGACTCCAAGGCCGCCGGGCGCGACGAGGAGCGCGCCGAGGAGTGCAGTCGACCCCCCTGGAGGTTTCGCCCGCCACGCACTGACGAGGATGCCGCCAAACGCGCCGGCCGCGAGCAGTAACAGCTCGTTGACACCGACCAAGTAGAGCGCCATGACCGCGGCCGTGGTCGTTCCCAGCGCGAGTGTCTTGATCGCGGTGCGGGCCAGTCCCCACAGGGCCTGGCCGATGATCGCCATGACGACCGGCAGCACCCCGTAGCTCAAGTCGACGAATGCGGCCGAACGCCCGTACTCGGAATAGAGCCACGCGAGGCCGGTCACAATGACCGCTGCAGGCAAGATGAACGCAACCCCCGCGACCACCAGACCCCGGGCGCCGGCTCGGCGCGCGCCCAAGTGGATCGCGAGCTCGGTCGAGTTCGGGCCCGGAATCAGGTTCGTCGCACCCACGAGATCGAGGAACTCTTGGTCGTCGACCCAGCCGCGCTGCTCGACGACCTCGCGCCGCATCATCGCGACGTGCGCCGCAGGACCACCGAACGCGGTCAACCCCAACCGAGCGAACAGGCACCCGACCTCCGCGACACGGCTTCGATCGGCCCGATCCACCCCCGGACGATATCGGTTTCCGATATCGTTCTGCGATATCAGCAGTTACCATCAGAGCGTGCGGGAGTTCACGCGTGGCGCGGTGCGACTCCACATCCTCCACCACGCCGCCCGGCACGATGTCCACGGCGCGTGGATGCGGACCGAGCTCGCGCATCATGGCCATCGCATCAGCCCCGGAACCCTCTATCCAACCCTTCACCGCATGGAATACGAAGGACTGCTGCGATCACGCCCCGTCGTCGTCGACGGCCGCGCCCGCCGCGTTTACCGAGCCACTGCACGCGGTCGGCGAGCCCTCGAGCAGTCTCTCGCCGCTCTGCGTGAGCTCGCTACCGAACTGCTCGAATCCTGACGTGCCAACCGGAGGCGCAACCCAATTGCAAGTGCGATGCACTCTGCGTCCAGGGTCTCGCGAAGACGCGCCGTCCGTCTATCTGGTGATCTGCAGTGCCGTTGAGCGTCCCTGGTTCAGCGCCGCGTCCACCGCGCAATGCTCCGTCGCAGCGTGTGACGCGGAGTGACGCGGAGTTCATTGGCAAACCACTATCGGGCACAAAGGTTCACCGACCCGGAAACGTGCTCTGACTAGGAGAAACTTGGAGGCGGCGGCGGGAATCGAACCCGCGTCCAGGGTTTTGCAGGCGGAATGCCACTGTCCAGGCTGTGGCATTGAGTTGCGTTCTGGCTGATCAGCTCGCTATGGGTGTCCACGCAGTATGCCTCAGCGCGCCTGAATGTCGGCGTGTTCGTTGGCAAACCATTGGCAAAGATTCGGGCCCCGCGCCGGGTGGCTCCTGGTTCGCTGGTCTTGAGGTGGTGGCGGAGTGCTTCACGGATCACTTCCGATACCGGCACCCCTTCGTCCTCGGCTCGGCGAACGAGAAGCTCCTTCATCTCGGTGGTGCACTCGTGGGGAGCAAGGTGCGTCCAGCCTTCAAGCGGGTCGGCTGCCGTCGCGGTGCGGCCGCAGGCTATGCATCGGATTCGAGTAGATGGACAAGAGGATGGGCAGGATCACAACCCTGAACATCGCCACCGGCGGCGAGGTACGTTGAGAGCGGCTGGGGAGGCCGTTGTCTCGACGCGTGGCTTCAACTTCAGACGTTGACCGCGCTCGTACCTGACGATGCTCGAGTCGACGACGCGGCACTCGCGGAACGACTAGGACTCGCCGACATCGTGTACGGCACCACTGCACGGGGTGCTCCCACAACCTGATCACGAAGACTCTGCGCCAACGGCGCGGTGGGCACGTGAGGCCGCCGCGGCTGCCGAGTACTTCGCAAGGGGCGACGAATGACCCGGGTCCCATCCAGGCTCCGGACACTGTGCGTCGTGGTGTTGGCGACGGGAGCAGTCTTGACCATGCCCACGCCCACGAGCGCGGGTGAGCAACCCTCCGCGCACGCCTTCGACCCGCTCGAGCTGCCAGGCGTGGAGAAGATGAAGGCCACGGCGCGCGCCGGTGATCGACCCCGCTTCACATGGGCCGCCGTCGATGACGCGACTGAGTACACGCTGGTGGTGCAGAACCTCCGCGGCCGTCCGTATTGGGCGTGGCGCGGCGTCGAGACCACGGTCTTCCTCGGCGGCGTCGACGAGCCGTCCGACGATGCGGTCGGCCCGGTGATCACCAAGGCGGCACAGTGGCAAGTGATCGCTTACGCCGCGGACGGGAGCATCGTGGGCGCCTCACTATGGCGGGTCGTTCGACCACGCTGAGCCCTGGCACCGCGCCGGTGAATGGGCATCAGCTGATCACTGCGTGTACGCGACCCTTGACCCGTTGGAGGTCGTCGCGGTAGTCGATCGAAAAGCACACTTCGTCGTCACTGAATTCGAGCACGCGTGCCTTCGCTCGCGCACCGGCTGTCGTTGCGTGTGCGCCGCCGCCGGAGTCCACGGTCACAGTGATGACGTCCCGGGGGGTCTTGAGCCGCTTGCCGGGTGCGAGATCGCCGGTCTCGGGACGCAAGAAGATGGTCACGACGGCCTCGCCTTGCGGCGCCGCGATCGTCGAGCCGAGGTCATCGGGATCGAGCGCATACGTCGCGAGGTACGCCGTGGTGTTGCGCGCGGTCCCGAAGTCGAAGGCCAAGCCCCGCTTCACCTCATCGCCACGGAGGCCCACACCTGGCTGGCCGGTGGCCGAATCCTCGCTGCGCGTGATCGAACCAGCAAATGGCTTCGCCGGGCACCCGTTCGTACCCGCGGTTGCGGATGACGACTCAAGAACCAGAGTGCTCGCCACGACGAGCACGACAGACACGATCCGCAACCGCACGACGAAGACCCTAACGACCCCCGGCGTACGCTGCGGGCATGGTCGAGCTTCTCACTCGCTCCCGATCCACTCGTTGGTCGGGCGCGGCGGCGTTCGTCCCAACCGTTGTGCGGGTCGGTGCCGGGGGGTTCTTCGTGGCCACCGGTGCTGGGAAGTTCCTCGATTACTCGCACGAGGTCGACGAGTTCCGCCGTTTCGAGGTTCCGCTTCCGGACATCGCTGTACCCCTCGTCGGGATCCTTGAGATCGTCGGTGGCGCGCTGCTGATTGTTGGTTTCGCCACGCGGTTTGCCGCGGGCACCCTCGCGCTGAACATGGTCGGTGCCCTGCTGACCGCCGGTCGCGTCGTCGGGGGAGACTTCCATCTCATCTACGCGCCCACGCTGCTCGTACTCATGCTCGTGCTGGTCTGGGTTGGTCCGGGTCGCTCTTCGGTTGACAACCACCTCCACCGGGCGCACGCCAGGTTGCCAAAGTCGGGCGACGCCCGCACGGACTGAACGACCGTCAGGTCAGCACCGGACCGCCGGTGGACCCGCTGATCAGGGTCCGCCAGGGGTTCAGAGTTCACGGCGGGGAGTTGTCGCGATCGTCTTGGCGCATCGCGGTTGCGATTTCTTCAGCTCCCCCGAAGCGCAGACGCGGCGGCTGCCCCCATGGCTCAAGCCTCCGTCGGCGCACACGCGCGTGTGTGCGCGGCAGCGTAAGGAGGCATGCCGCGTGCATCGAGTTACGAACCCTCTCTCAACGAGAGCGGCCAGCGCTCTGCCTTGATCAAGCAGCGCTACTTGCACGGCGCCCGGGCTCGCGACTCAATGGCGCTGCAAGTCCTCGCCAGGGTCTTCAAAACTCTGGACGTTCGTCCACGTGGCGCTATTCCGTTCTATGTAGTGCGCTCACGTGCCCCGTTGTCGTCGCTTCGGTCGGGGTGCCGCGCCGTTTGCCAACGGAATCGTTGGCAACTCGATGGCAAGAGCGAGCGGCCGCGCACTCGAAAGAGCGCGTTGACCAGCACAAACGTTGGAGGCGGCGGCGGGAATCGAACCCGCGTCCAGGGTTTTGCAGGCGGACTCCCAATGTCCAGGGTGTGGCGCGGAGTTGCGTTCTGGCTGATCAGCTCACTGTTGTCGTCTGCCCAGTATGCCTCAGCGCGCCTGAGGATCGGCGTGATCGTTGGCAAACCATTGGCAAGACGCGCGCACCTACGCCGGGCGGAAGTCGGTCATGCGACCACCGTGAGGCGGCCGCGGAGACCGAGACCGCGCAGCGACTTCCATCTCCGGTCGGTGGTCAGCAGGTGGTCGGCGTCGAGCTCGACTGCAGTTGCGATCACGAGCGCGTCAGGCAAGCGCAAACTCGGGTGGCGTGCGCGGAGGGTGGCCGCGCGACGGGCGATGTCGCGCGTGGCGTCGGCAACCACAACCGGCAACGCGTCGAGGGCAGCGTCAAGGCGGGCGACCACCGCCTCCCCTTGAGCGGCAGGGCGCACCAGAATCTCCGCATACGCCGACGCGGGGACCACGAACTCGTCGCCGCGGTCGCGGGCGGCACCCAGGGCTCGGGCCGCGGCACCATGGCGGGCGTCGCTCGCGTCGAGCCCTGCGATCACGACGCCCGCGTCGAAGACACTCAAGCCCATTCTTCGCGCAATGCGTCGAGGTCGAAATCGTCGTACGCGCCGGTGAACAAGCCGAGGAACTCGTCGAGCGGCTCGGCTTCGCGCTCGAGCAGAACTCGGCCGGCGCCTTCAGCGCGAGCCCGGAGACGATCACCGGGCCGAAGCCCCGCGGCCTGCATAGCGTCAACCGGGATCGTCACCTGATGCTTGGCACTGATACCGGTAGTTCCCCGCCGACGCTGTTTCCTTACTATTTTTGTCATAAGTAAAGAATACCACCCGAGCACGGTGCTGCTTCGTGCCGTCAAGGCACCGCGCGATGCTCGACAAGCTCAAGCCTCGCCTCAAGCGCGCGCCCAAGTAGACAACGCAGCTCAGTACCGGTCGAAAGACCTACGACCGCCAGCTCGGCGGTTTGGGACTACTCGTTCAGGGCCGTCATGAGCGCGTCGACGGCTTCGGTCCATTGTGCTTCGGGTGCCTCCAACACGACGAGGGCTGGCGTTTCTCCCGGCGGATTCACAATCACATAGCGGCGCACGAGACGCTCCCCTTGCACCGTTACCGACAACGTGATCACGGTGCCCGTGAGGCTTTCTCTGGATCCAAGCGTCACATCGGTCGGGCCGTCGACGAGCTCGGGATCCGAACCTCCGGCGTTCTTGAATCGCTTCACCAGCGGCTTCAAGCCCAGCTTGGTGCTCGGAACTCCGACGACTTGCGCGCGCGGGCCCGACGGAATGGCAGCGCTGAGATCGGCCTCGACTTCCGCGATGACGGTGCCGTCTGCGCTCGCGAACCAACCATCTGGCGCTACGAGCGTGACCGGCAAGGGCCCGGCGGACTGCGCGCGCGACGCGGCCATCGCAGCCACACCCGCGCCGACACCGAGCGCCAGCACGACGAGCGCCATGAGGACGCGGTTCGCGTTTCTCATGGCGTTGGCGCGCTCGCGACGGCGTCTCTCAGCGCTACGACGCGGATGAGGGTCCTCAGGGCGTCAGCCGCTTTGGCGTCGCCCGGCGGCTTCAGCGCCGCACCGGCGACCAGCGCGAACGCGGGCCCATCGACCAGGCTGCGCACGCCAGGGAATACAGGTTGACCCTTTGCATCGATTGCGGATAGCACCTCCGCAACAACCACGGCCTTCGCAATGCTCTTGCGCACGGCGACGGGTGCGTCCGGAAATGCACGCTCGAGCGAGCGAAGGGTCTTGTCGAGATTCTTGCTGAGCGCGTCAGCCGACAGCGTGCCGGTCACTCCAAGCGCCCCGTTCCTGATCTCCACGGCGCACTCATTGCCAGGGAACGCGGTCGACAGCAGGAAGTCGAGATCGTCGTAGATTGCGGCCTCCTGCTTCGTGGCCTCCTGATCTCCTGCGCGCACGAATGAGCACGGCGGTTCCTCGCAAGGACCGCTCTGACACGTCAGTGTGAAGGGGTAGGCGCCGGTCGGAGTGACGAGCTCACCTTTGAGGACGGCGAGGGTGCGCCGGCTGAACGCGAAGGACGCCGTCCCGTCGACGATCGTCGGCGGACCTCCCTCGACCTGGTTCGGCTCCTGGATGTGGACGGTGCCGTCGAGCGTGGACCCGTCGAAGGTGGCCGTCACGATCCCGACGAGCTTCGAGTGGGTTGCGGTCCCGTGGTATTCGCCCGTGTACCCACCCTGGCCGTCGCCGGTGAAGGTCCAAGGAGTGCCGTCCTGCGCGGTCCAGCCCCCGGAAAGGTCCTCGGTCCGCTTGGCCTGTGCGCCAGCAGTGCCACTGAGCCCCGGAGCGACAAGGGCCATCACAAGTGCCGCCACCACGGCGGCGCAGCGCCAGGTCGTGTTGCGAGGTCCCACGGTGAGCCTGCCCCCTGTCATCTCCGGTGAGGACTATTGCGCCTACAAGCTCGACGCGCCAGATCCGTTGACGAGCGCGAAGCGATCCACCGAGTACGCCCGTCTTAGATTGAGTTGATGCCGCTGACCGTCGAGTCGACCTTGCGGGCCAACCGCTCAGAGGTTTGGGCGGCCGTCTCGACCATCCGTGGCGTCAACTGCGAAACGCACCGTTCGTCCGCATGACCGACCCCACGGATGGTGCGCCCTTCGGCACCGAGCCGTGGCGGGGCGCCGCACCGGTGCTCTGGCAGCTCCTCTTCGGGATCATCCCCGTCGACCGCCAGGGAGTCGAGCTGGTCGCCTTCCCTGACGGACGTGGCTTCCGTGAGTCCTCGTCCAGCTGGTGGCACCGTGTCTGGCGACACGAGCGCACCCTGCTGGACGGTCCCGATGGGTGAATCGTGCGCGACGTCGTGGAGATTGAGAACCGGCTCGGACTGCTCGCTCCGATCGAGCGGCGGGCGGTGGACGCGACGTTCCGCCGTAGACATCGGCGGTTGCGTCACCGATTCGGCTGAGCCGCTACGCACAAACAACTGGAGGCGGCGGCGGGAATCGAACCCGCGTCCAGGGTTTTGCAGCGGCTCTAAGGCTGTCCGTCGAGTATCGCTGAGTCGCGTTACCGCTGCTCAGGTGCACTCTCTGTCCGTCTGATGCTGCCACGTGTCGGCGCGTATCGCCACGTTTGATTCGCAAATTGATTCGCAAGCGGCCTCCCGAAACCAGGCAATGTGTAGACGTGCCGACAGTGATCCATGGCGACGACGTGATGCCTCTTCTGCTCGTGGCTTGCCCGTCATTCACCGATGTTTGGAAGCAGATCGAATCCGAGAACGGGCCTGATTCGCCTGGTGAATCACGGCTTCACTACGTCGACGCCATTGAGTTCGCGGCGCATTTGGTTGGGCAGCTTCGTGCAGGAAACCGCACCGAGGTCAGCGCAGCGTTCGTGGTCATCGAACGGCTTCACCTAGAGGGCGATGCTTACGTGCGAGAACTCGCGACAATCGGCTATCTCGAGGGTCTCCTCGACCTCGACGACCCGGATCGATTCAAGGAGTACCTCGGTCCCGAGAGCCAGAGGTGGTGGAGAGGACTTATCGCGTTCTGGTCCGGAAAGATCCCCACCGTCCAGGCAATCGACTGAGTGGAAACGGCCTCTTCTCGCGTTCGTCTGCACAGGTACTGGCACGAATATGGGGTGGCCCGATTACGGTTTCCGCCGTGCCACGAGAGATGCCAACCGCGTTCGGGAAGCTCATGCTTCGTAAGCCGGTCCTCACCGCGGCGATCGCGTTCATCATGATTGCGATCATCGTCACAGGTTCAACGCGGGGCGACGACGATCTCGGCTCATGGGTCGGTTTCGTCGCGGCAGCCTTCATGCTGTACGGCGCAGCCCTGTCATGGTTCTTCCCGAAGATCGTCCATCGTTCGCCGGCAGATGTCATCGAGGTAACGATGGCGAGCGCGATCAGCGCGGCGGGCATCGGTTTGGTTGCCTGGATCCTCGGGCAATCGGAGGGATTCCTTTTTGGCGGTGCCATCGAGAGCGCGGTATTGGTTGTCTACGTGCTCGTTCGTGCAACACGCGCAGACGCTGCCTCTGCAGTGAACCCATCGGAACCCTGACAGGCAGGACGAGCCAACCTTCCTCCTGCGCGCTCAGCAGCCACTTCGCCACGATCGAGTTGCATACACAATTGCAAGTTCCGCCCTCCGGGCGGAACTTGCGTGGACGATGTGGTCGCGAAGGGGTCGACCACACGATGTTTTGCTCATCGTGAATTCCCTGCTGCCGCGCTTTGTGGCGCGCTCCCCTCATCGCGACCTCATCGCGCGGCCTCATCGCCGCGAGGATGAGCCTTCTTGAGCGCATCGCCGATCGCGTCGGCGGCGACGCGATCGAGGGCGCGGCGTCCGTGGGCATAGATCGATGTGGTCCGGATGTTCGAATGGCGGAGACGGTCGCGTACGACGGTCATGGGCACGCCGGCGGACGCGAGCTCGGTGCCGTGGAAGTGGCGCCAGTCGTGCAGGCGGATGTGGTCGAGACCGAGCTTCTTGCGGAGCCGCTCCCACTGCCCGCCGAAGTGGTCTGGGTGCCACGGCGCTCGTCCCCCGGGCTCAGGCGAAAACACGTACGAGTCGTCGTTGAAGGCGATGCCGAACGCGAATGCGTTCTCGATGGCTCGCACTCGGAAGCGCTGGAGCGTCTCGACGGTCTCGTTGTCGATCGCGAGACGCGCGTTCGCATGGGTCTTGGTGCCCTTCTCGAGGACCTGCGTGGGATCGATCTCGACTGGCGCAAGGCCGCGGTGCACATGGACGTCGCCGTTGTCGAGATCGACGTCACACCAGTGCAGCGCGGCTGTCTCGCCGCGCCGTGTCCCCAGCGCGGCCGAGAGGCGGAGGAACACATGCAGCTCTTCGTCGAACTCCTGCGCAGCCTGGAGGGCGAGAGCAATCTCTTCCGGCTCGGGCGCCCGCATCGCCTTGAGGACCGCTCTCGGTGCGCGCACGTGGGCCAGCGGACTCACGGGCAGCCAACCCCAGCGGACGGCCGTCGACAGGATCCCCGAGAGCAGCGTGTGGATCTTGCGCACCGTCAGCGGCGAGAGCGGCGGCGGGCCGGCCATCAACTTCGCGTACCAACGCTCGATCTCGAGCGGCTTCAGCTTGTCGATGCGGCGCGAGCCGAACGTCGGCAGCACGTAGCGCCGGAGCATCCCTCGATACCCGATCCGCGTGTGCGGGCTCAGGTGGCTCGTGCACGCCTCCCACCATTCGTCGACGAGCTCGCTCAGTCTCGCTTTCGACGTCGACCGGGCCTGGCCGCTGTCGGCCGCGGTGATCAGCTGCGCGAGCCGCTTCTCGGCATCTCGGCGCGACCCACGGACGGTCTCCACGATGTATCTGCGCTTGCCGCTCCCGTCGACCCCGGCGTACACGCGCAGCTCGTACGACGTGCCGCGCGATCCCTTCCGAACTCTGATGTGTCCTCGCACGAGGCCTCCGAGTGATTCGCAAATTTGATTCGCAAGTGCCCTGACACGGCCTCACGACTTGCGTCACTCGGATCGGAACTGGCCTCTGAACTGCACAAACAACTGGAGGCGGCGGCGGGAATCGAACCCGCGTCCAGGGTTTTGCAGACCCTTGCCTGAGCCACTCGGCTACGCCGCCAGAACCGTTGAGATTAGTGGGCCGGACGTCGAGCGACTCCGATGATGTGCGGTGCAACGGGCGCCGCGAAGATCGCCGGCCGGAACGTGAGCCGGCGGCTGCGCTCGATCTCGAATCCGGCATCGCCGATCGCTGCGGCCGTCTCACGGCTCGTGTGGCACCCACCGAAGAGGTGCGGCCACATCACGTCGAGCGCGCGCTGCACCGAGCCAAGGACCGCGTTGGCCGACCGAACGTGCTCATAGAACCGGAGCTCGCCGCCGGGGCGCATGACCCGGCGCATCTCGGCGAGCGCCTTCGGGAGATCGCGCACGGAACACAGCATGAGTGACGCGACGACCGCGTCGAACGCGCCATCCGGTGCGGGCAGCTCACCTGCGGTGCCATCGACCACGGTCACCGTCACCGCCGCGTCGGCCGCAGCCTTCTCCGCGATCGCGCGCAGGTGCGGCTCGGGCTCGACCGCGAGCACCTCGGTCACCGTTGCGGGATAACGCTTGAAGTTCAGCCCGGTGCCAGCGCCGACCTCGATGACCCGTCCGGAGAGACCGGCAAGGAGCTCCTCGCGATGCTTGCGCGCGCCCGCGGCATCCATCTGTGGAGCGAAGCGCGAGTAGATCTTGGCGAAGATCGGGTGGCGAACCTGTTCTGCTCCCACGACCCGAGGCTATGCGGCCTACGATCCGACCCGTGCGCCTCGGAGGGAGGCGAACGGCAGGGTGCGTGCTCGCTCTTGCCGTGCTCGCCGCATGCTTGCTGCCAGCGTCAGGATCGTTCGGCGCCATTCGCCGCGACGTGCCGGCCAGCTCGTGCGACTGGCCCATGTGGGGTCGGACCATCGAGCGCACCTTCGCGACGGAGTGCCCCGGGCTCACTCCTGAGAACGCGGCCGACCTCAAGCGCATCTGGTTCTTCAACACGTTCGACGTGGTGACGGCCACGCCGGCAGTGGTCGGCAACACGGTGTACGTGGGTGACTGGTCAGGTCGCTTCTATGCGGTGCGCCGGTCGAACGGCAAGAAGAAATGGACGTACGCGACCAAGCCGCACGCACGCGTGTACGCCGGACAGATCGTCTCATCGGCCGCGGTCGAGCTCGTCGACGGCGTCCGCACCGTGTACTTCGGTGGCGGCAAGACGCTGTACGCGCTGCGAGCCCGCGACGGCAAGCTCCTCTGGAAGCACGAGATCGGCGCGCCAGGGGATGGCGCGGACTACTCCGAGATCGAATCCTCTCCGATCGTGGTCGACAACCTCGTCATCGTGGGGTGGGACGTGCACAACGATCCGAGTGGCCGCCCGGCGGGGGTGCTGGCGCTCGACGCGGCGACGGGCGAGGAGGCGTGGACCTCTGTACTGGCCCCGACCGAGGGCGACAGCGCAACCGGCAGCGGCTGCGCCGATGTATGGGGTTCGCCCACCGTCGACATCGATCTGCGCTTCGTGTACGTGGGCACCGGCAACTGCGTCACCACCGAGGGGTGGGGACGCTTCGCGGAGGCAATCGTCGCGCTGCGACTCGACGACGGGTCGGTGGCGTGGTCCTACCAACCACACGAGCAGAACAAGGACGACTTCGACTTCGCCGGCGCGCCCAACTTGTTCGAGACCGCGGACGGGCGCGCGCTCGTCGGGCTCGGCAACAAGGACGGCAACTACTACACCGTCGACCGCGCGACCGGCGAGGAGGTGTGGCAGACGCACGCCGCCGATGCCGGGCTACCCGAGCCGGGCAGCAACTTCTCGACTGGTGGGTTCATCGGAGGCACCGCGTACACCGAGGGCATCATCAGCGGCGGGACAGCAGTCGGCGGATCGCCGTTCCTCCATGCGCTCGACGCCACATCGGGCGAGATCATCTGGCAGCAGCCGGAGGCCGCCGCGACCTATGGCGCTGCCGCGGTGGCGAACGGCGTGCTCGTGATCGGCGGCACCGACTTCACGATCCGCGCGCTCGACGTCGCGACCGGCGAGGTCCTGTGGCGCGAAGAGGTCAGCGGCGCGGTGTCCGGCGGCGCGGCGATTGTTGACGATGACGTCATCGCAGTGGCCGGGATCCGTGAGCCCGGCGTCGGAAATCGGAGTCGGACGAGCGGCGTCTACAAGTTCTCGCTGCACGGCAAGCCGGTCACGAGCACGACCGGCGAGACGAAGCCCGCACCCACCGCAACCACCATCGCAGGGGCCATCCCCGACTGCGTCAAGGCGCCGTGCAACGTGGCGTTCGACCTCAAGCAGCCGCCGGCCGGCACGAACCCGACCATGACACTCGAGCTCACGCTCGATCCGTGGCGCGCGGAGATCCGAACGACCGGGTTCGGGCCGCCCGAGACATGGCTGCGCGCGGGGAGCCCGGCTGCTACCGACGGAGCCACTCGCTTCGGCGTGTTCATCTCCGAGAGCGACGACAACCCGCAGGGCGGGCTGCTCTGCATCTTGGAGGCCGACGGCTCGTGCGTGTCGTCGAAGATCCCACGACCCGGCGCGGCCTACAACCGCATCTCGGTGCTCGCGATCACCGATTCCGATGAGCTGCCGTCGACCGCACAAGGATTCGACCGGCTCGTGACCACCAAGTCGTTCAACCCGTTGCTCGTGCCGGTGGCCGGCAAGAGCAAGGGGAAGAAGAACAAGTAGGGAGAAGCAATGAAGCGTGCACTGATGACAGCTGTCGTGGTGACCGGATTGCTCGGCATCGTTGCCGCGTCGCCCGCGACCGCCGGCGGCAAGGAAGCCGGCACCGGGGTGATCGTGCTCAGCGGTCAGGGCAACGATCTCGACGCCTACAGCGGAACCGAGCCGTTCAAGCACCAGCTCGTGATCCAGAACCACAACGCCGACCCGAAGGGACGCGACATCAACGCGCAGATCTGCTTCTTCCCCGATGGGAAGACGTTCATCGCCGGCGAGGACACCGGCCAGCCCGACCCGCTCCAGGGGTGGGGCATCTTCAAGATGAAGGGCACGAAGGTCGGCAAGCTCAAGACCAAGCAGATCGGCAAGCTCCAGCCCACGTACCAGGGCGCGAGCGACAACGCCGAGAACTACGGCTGCGGGATCCTGTCCGACGGCCGCGTCGTCACCTCCGACATCGGCAACCAGGCCGCCGGGCCTGAGAACGGTCAGCTCATCGTGTGGTTCCCACCCTTCACGGCCGGCTTCGAAGAGCTCGGCGCTCCCACGAACGGCACCAACGGCGACGTTCCGTTCTGCAAGATCGACATCGCCATCGGAACCGCGGGGAGCATCCAGATCGACAACGAGGACCGCATCCTCGTGTCGTCTGCACGCGGCGCGACCACCGGTGTGCTGCGCTACACGGGACCGTTCCCCACGTCTGACGATGCTGAAGGCGGTTGCGGCAAGACCGACAGCACCGGCGCACCGCTGGCCGACAGCGTGACCAAAGAGCAGTTCATCGGCACCGACAACGAGCTGGCGACGCCGAATGGGCTCGCGCCAACCGGTGACGGTGGTTGGTACGTGGCGAGTGTGATCAACGGCCGCATCAACGAGTACGACGCCGACGGCAACTTCGTGCGCACCGTGCTCACCCCGCCCGCGGGTGAGGTGCTCGGGGCAGAGCCGTTCTCGACCGGGACACCGCTCGGGATCGGCGTCGCGCCCGACGGAACCCTCTATTACGCCGACATCAGCATCGTCATCGACGGCACCAACATCGGCCCCGGCAACGGGACCGGCCGCGTGTTCCGGCTGCGCTTCGTCGACGGCGAGCCCCAGGCGCCCGAGCAGATGGCCGATGGCCTGGCCTTCCCGGACGGCATCGGCATCTACGTCCCCAAGAAGAAATGACCCGTCGGCTCCCCTGCCGGACGGGGGCTGAGCGCCGGTAGCATCGGAGGCCGTGACCCCCGGCGTGCAACTGCTGGCTGTCGGCGCGGCCGCGCCCGCGTGGCGCCTTGCTGCGTCTGAGGCCGCTGCCGCCTGGGGGCGCAAGGGCGGCAAGGGGCAGTCGGCCGTCTGTGCGCCCGACGAAGACGTCCTCACTCTCGCGGCCGAAGCGGCCACCCGGGCGCTCGCGGTCTCCGAGCTCCAGACCGACATCGTCGACGGGCTCTGGTGGGGCACGTCACGCCCGCCGTTCGCCGAGGGTCCGAGCCATGCGGTGCTCGCCCGCGCGATCGGTCTCTCCCACCGTTCGAGCGGCGCGCTCTGCTCGGGCTCGCCGCACGCCGGCATGGAGGCGCTGCTCGGCGCCGCCGACGCGATCGGCGCCGGCTCCGCACGAGTGGCGCTCGTCGTGGTGTCCGATGCGATCGTGCCCGGGCTCGGCACGCCGTACGAGGCGCGCGCCGGAGCCGGCGCGGCTGCCGTCGTACTCGTCTCGCATGGTGGCGACGCCTCGATCGGCGCTCGCGTCACCCGCACGTTCCCCTTCCTCGATCGGTACCGCGGTGACGGCGAGAGCGGCACGCGAGACCTCTACGACGCCCGCCTGTTCCGCGAAGAGGTGTTCGTGCCGACGCTGCGTGAGCTCGGTGAGCAGCTCGCGGCGCTCGACGTGCGCGCGTGGTCGCTCCCCGATCCCGACGGTCGCCTCGGTGGCGTCGTCGCGAAGCAGCTCGGCACGTCGACCCCGGTGTCCGACGCGGTCTACACCGAGCTCGGCGACACCGGCGCCGCGGCTGCCTTGCTCGGCGGCATCGGCGCGCTCGATGCGGCCGGGACGGTCGCGATCGTGGGTTGGGGTGGCGGACGCGCGACGGGGATCGAGATCAATGTGAAGTCGCCGGTGCGCGGCGCGGCCACCGTTGCGCACTCGATCACCGCCGGACGGCCTGCTTCCTATGCGGACGTGCTGCGCGCTCGCAACCAGCTCGTTGCGTCGGGTGAGACGGTGCAGATGGCGGTCCCGCCCGAGAGCGCGCAGTTCGTGCGCGGCGCCGACGAGATGCTCGGCCTCATGGGCGCCCGGTGCGTGGACTGCGGCACCATCAATACCCCGCCGTCGATCCACCCGCATTGCACGTCGTGCGGCAGTGCGAAGTTCGTGCTCACCTCACTCGCCCGTCGCGGGAAGGTCCACACGTACGTAGTGAACCACACGATGCCCGCGCCGTTCGTCGCGCCACTCCCGATCGCGGTGATCGATCTCGAAGACGGCGCGCGCGTGATGCTCCAGGTCGTGGGCGACGGGTCCGATCTTGCGGTCGGTTCCGACGTCGAGCTGGTGCTGCGGAAGTACGCGCACGAGCGTGGCGTACCTGTCTACGGCTACAAGGCGCGCGCTACCGATGGGCCGGTCGAGGTGGAGGAAGCCGAATGAGCTGGAACCGGGTCGCGGTCGTGGGCGCCGGGCTCATCAAGTTCGGCGAGCTGTTCGAGCAGAGCTACGAGCAGATGGCCTCCGACGCCTTCTCGGCCGCGGTGGAAAGCGTGGACGCCGGCTTCGAGCCCGAGCAGGTCGAGGCCGCGTTCGTGGCCACGCAACGCGGCACCCTCTGGGGTCAAGAAGGCATCGGCGGCAACACGATCCCGTCAGCCATCGGGCTGTCAGGCATTGCCTGCACCCGCATCGAGAACGCCTGCCCGTCAGGGTCCGACGCCTTTCGCGTCGGGGCGATGGCCGTGGCGAGCGGTGTGCACGACGTCGTGCTCGTGATCGGCGTCGAGAAGATGCGGGACAAGTCGACCGAAGAGGGCCTGCTGGCACGCGCCGCGTCCGGCCATCCGATCTTCACTCGTGGCGAGACCGCGCCCGTGCTGTTCGCTCCGTTCGCCACCCGTCACATGCACGACTTCGGCACGACGCGCGAGATGCTCGCATCCGTTGCCGTGAAGAACCACCACAACGGCGCGCTCTGCCCGTACGCGCACTTCCAGAACGAGATCACCATCGAGGACGTGCTGGCGTCGGCGCCGGTCTGCCACCCGCTCCACCTCCTCGACTGCTGCCCCCAGACCGACGGCGCCGCGGCGGTGCTCCTCGTGAACGCCGACCGCGCTGAGCAGTTCACCGACAAGCCGGTGTACGTGGCCGGCTTCGGCGTGGCGACCGACCACCCGTACCTGCACGAGAAGACGAGCTTCACCTCGCTGAAGGCCACGCAGATGGCAGCCGAACGTGCCTACGCGATGGCCGGCGTCGAGCCAGGGCAGATCGACATGGCAGAAGTCCACGACTGCTTCACGATCACCGAGATCCTCGACATCGAAGACCTCGGCTTCGTCGACAAGGGCAAGGGCGGCGTCGCCTCACTCGACGGGGAGACATCGCTCACGGGTCGCATCCCGATCAACACGTCGGGTGGACTGCTCGCCAAGGGTCACCCGATCGGCGCGACCGGCGTCGCGCAGCTCACCGAGTGCTGGTGGCAGCTGCGGGGCGAGGCCGACGCCCGCCAGGTGGAGATGCGCAATGGGTACGCGCTCCAGCACAACGTGGGCGGTCGCGGCTCCGGCGTCTCGGTCGTGAACATCCTCACCAACAACCGGCCCTGACCGGCTGACTCGGTGACCGTTCGCTACGAGGTCGGGGCCGACCATGTCGGTCGCATCACGCTCGACCGCCCCGAGGCCAAGAACGCGCTCACCGTCGAGATGCGCGACGCCATCGTCGACGCGGTTCGCTCGGCACGCGGCGACGACAACGCGCGCGCGTTGCTCATCACTGGGGTGGGCAACGCCTTCTGCGCCGGCATGGACCTCAGCGCGTCGACACTCGCGAAGGCGTCAGAGCCAGGGTTCAACAATCGGAGCACCGCCGAGGCGCTGCGCGTCGGGGTGCAGTCCTTCATCCGCGAGCTGTGGGAGCTCGACAAGCCGACGGTGGCCGCCGTGAACGGCGCTGCGGTCGGTCCGGGCGCGCACCTCGCCATCGCGTGTGACTTCGTGCTCGTGCACGACGAGACGCGGTTCATGTGGTCGTTCGCCAAGATCGGGCTGGTGGTCGATGCCGGCGGTGCGTACCTGTTGCCGCGGCTCGTGGGCCTTCCCCGCGCCAAGGCGATGGTGTTGCTCGGCGAAGGCGCCAAGGGCGCGGAAGCGGTCGCCCTCGGGCTCGCATACCAGTGCGTCGCGCCCGCCGAGCTCGCGTCAGCCGCGGACGACCTGGCCGTGCGCCTCGCGGCCGGGCCCACCCGCTCGCTCGGGCTCTCGAAGCGGCTGCTCAATGCAAGCTTCGAGACCGACCTCGCGCACTCCCTCGACGTCGAGGGTTCGTTCCAGGCCCTCGCGGCGACGTCAGCCGATCTGGCGGAGGGCATGGCCGCGTTCACGGAGCGGCGCGACCCGAAGTTCACCGGCGGCTGACCCACGCTTGCGGACGCAACGCGGCCGTGTCTGGACTAGCCCGGAGAGCGCGGCGTTGCGCCGGCCCGCGAATGGCGTCCATGATGTCGAGATGACCTGGGGGAAGTTGGGAAATGCCGGATCCTCTTGACGAGGCCTTCCGAGCCTCGGACCAGGCTGACGCCGCGGGCGAGCATGAGCGTCAACAGCAGGCCTTGGCGGACGCGACGGACCAGGCGGGGGGGCGGGTCCTCGACGTCGTGATGGGCGGCGCGCCGGTCACGAACTTCTTCGAGTTCCTCCTGATCCTCCTTCTGCTCATGGGCGTCGCGATGGCCGCGCTCGTGTGGGTGACGATCTTCGGCGACGACGAACCCGCCGGGGGCGAGGTTCCGGGGCATCACCACGACGACGGCTCCGAGACACCCACGTTCAACCCCCGGGGCGCCTACATCGTCGTCGTGCCCGCGGACCGCATCAACAGCGTCTAGGCACCGAGCGGGAAGAGCTCTCTCAGCCGGTCGGTGCGACCCGCGGCGCTTGGCGGGGCGGCATTGAGATCCTCCGAGGTTGCGATCTAGGCTCTGGCCGACAGGGGGGTCATGAGCGCACGGGGCGGGGAGCTGCGGTGAGCACGACGCCGAGCGGGCCGCCGCCGTCGGGGCCGCCGTCGGGGCCGCCCGGTTCATCACGCCCGACGGGCGGGCCGCCCGCAGGTCAAGGCGTCAACCGCAACCAGCTGATCGCGATCGTCGCCATCATCGCGGTGCTGGCCGGCGTGCTGGTGGGCGCGCTCGCGTCCGGAGGCGGCGACGAGGCACAGGGAAAGAAGGAGCGCACGATCAAGCTTGAGCCAATCAGCTCGATCGGCGAAGACGAGTTCACACCGCCGCTCTCTCCCGACACGACCGCGACCCCGCCGAGCACTCTCGTGCCGCCGCCCGCCGGGAATACGCCGTTCGGAGGCACGGGCAACAACACGCTCTGCGATCGCGAGCAGCTCATCTCGTTCCTCACCGATCCGGCGAACTCGGCGCAGGCACGTGAGTGGGCGCGCGTGGTCAAGATCTCGGTGAGCGACATCCCGACCTACGTCCGCGACCTGATCCCGACCGTGCTGCAGTACGACACCCGCGTCACGAACCACACGTTCGCCAACGGGCGCGCGGTGCCACTCCAGTCGGTGCTCCAAGCGGGCACCGCGGTCCTCGTCGACACGTACGGCAAGCTCGTGGCCCGCTGCCGCTGCGGCAACCCGCTCCTCGACCCCACCAAGATCGGCGACCCCATCTACCGCGGACCGAAATGGCCGGGCTTCGACCCCGGAAAGATCATCATCATCGTCATCTCCCAGACACCCATCTACCCGCCCGGTGGCTTCACCGAGCCGACCGCGTGGCAGCTGTTCGTCGACGCCGAGGGCCAGAACGTCCGCGGCACGAGGGACAGCTTGGTGAGGGTCGATTGGAACGGATCCTTCCAGGTGAACGGTTCCTCGATCAGCGGGAGTGGCACGGGCACGGTCCGATTCACCGGCGGCTGCTACGACCTCAGCTCCGGCGAGAAGATCTCGGACCAGCAGACGGCGGCGACCTTCGACGTCCAGATCACCGGCTCGGCGAGCGGCGCCGTGCCAAATCGAACGTACGCACTCAACTTCTCCGCGACGAACTTCCAGGTCACTGAGCCCGGCGTCCCCGAGTGCCTGAACGCGACGACCCCACAATCGTTCCAGGACGGCACGACCGAGATCTTCGAGACCGTCACGCTTGCGGCGCAGAACACCGAGTCGCAGCAGTTCAACCGCGGGGAGTACCAGGGCCACTACACGCTCTGCTCTGTCTCGAACGCGAGCTCTTTCACCCTCGTCGGTATCAGCTGCGGGAATGTGGCCCCGAACGACGCGCTTGACTGACTTCGCTCAAGTACGTCGCCCCAAGCCGCCGCTGATCCTGCCCATGCCGATGAGGCTCCGAGGGGGCGCCAGCGCTCGCAGTAGTCTCTGACGTCCACGTCAGGAACCGGGAGCGGACATGGGGCTCTTCGACGGCAAGGTTGCAATCGTCACTGGCGCGGGCCGTGGCATCGGGCGCGAAGAGGCGCTCCTGCTCGCCCGCGAGGGTGCGTCCGTGGTGGTCAACGACGTGGGTGGCGCACGCTCGGGCGAGGGCAGCGACACGACTCCCGCGCAAGAGGTGGTCGACGAGATCGAGAAGGCGGGCGGCAACGCCGTCGCCAACTACGACGACATCTCGTCGTGGACGGGCGGCGAGGCCGTCGTCAACCAGGCCGTGAGCGACCTCGGCGGGCTCGACATCCTCGTGAACAACGCCGGCATCCTCCGGGACAAGATGAGCTTCAACATGTCCGAGGAGGAATGGGACGCAGTCATCCAAGTCCATCTCAAGGGCCACTTCGTCCCCAGCCGCTTCGCCGGCGCCTACTGGCGTCAGAAGAGCAAGGACACCGGCGAACCGGTGAACGCCAAGATCGTGAACACGTCGTCCGAGGCTGGCCTGTACGGCAACGCCGGGCAGCTCAACTACGCCGCGGCGAAGGCCGGGATCGCGGCCATGACGATCGTGCTCGCGCGTGAGCTCGAGCGTTTCGGCGTGCGCTCGAACGCCATCGCGCCGGTCGCGCTCACCCGGCTCACCGAAGACCTGATGGGCGGTCAGGCCGACGAGAAGACCCGCGCCGCGCTCGACCCGGCCAACGTGGCCGCCGGTGTCGGCTGGCTCGCGTCCGACCTGTCGGAAGGCGTCACGGGCCAGGTGCTCAAGATCCAAGGCGGGCTGCTCCAGATCGTGCAGGGCTGGCGCCCGGTGTCGAACGTGAAGAGCGACGGATCCTGGACGATCGAGTCGATCGACGAGGTCAAGAAGAAGCTCTTCGCCGACAGCGACCCCGGCGTGCCGCCGTTCCTCCTCGCGGCTCCCTAGCAACCCGGAATGCACCTCACCTGGGGCCCGGAGGAGGTCGCGTTCCGCGAGGAGCTCGGCGCGTTCCTCGACGAGCACGTACCGCCCGAGTTCGAGCGCGGCTTCGACTACGCGGGCGAAGGCGGGGAAGTCGGTGACGACGGGCAACTCGACGCCGACAACATCATCCCCGACTGGGCGCGACGTTGGCAGGCAACGCTCTTCGACCACGGTTGGATGATCCCGGCGTACCCACCGGAGCTCGGCGGGCGGAACGCAACCCTCGTGCAGACGCTCGTGTACCTCGAGGAGCTAGCGCGCCGACGTGTGCTGCGCTCGTTCCACTACCCCGGCTACGGCATCGTCTCGCCGAGCCTGCTCGAGTTCGGCAACGAGGAGCAGAAGAAGCTCGTGCCGGCTGCCGTCCGCGGCGACACGATCTGGTGCATCGGCATGAGCGAGCCGAACGCAGGGTCCGATCTCGCCGGGCTCCAGACGCGCGCCACGCGCGACGGTGACCGCTTCATCGTCAACGGTCAGAAGGTGTGGACGAGCTACGCCATGGTGGCGCAGAAGTGCTTCGTGTATGTGCGCACCGACGCTGACGTGCCCAAGCACAAGGGCATCAGCCTGCTGATCGTCGACATGGACACGCCCGGCATCGAGGTTCGGCCGCTGCGCCACCTCAGCCGTTCCGCGGGGTTCGCGGAGGTGTTCTTCACCGATGTGGAGGTGCCGGCGGAGAACATCGTGGGCGAGGTCAACGACGGTTGGCGCATCACGCAGGGTTCGCTTGCGCACGAGCGGGCCGGGCTGTGGGTCGAGGGTGTGTGCCGTCTCGACGCGAGCGTGCTCAGTCTCATCGACGTCGCTCAGCGGCGCGGTCTCGACCAGGACGCGGGCGTCCGCCGAGACATCGCCACGATGTACGAGCAGGCGTCATCGCTGCGCGCGCTCGGCTACAAGGGCTTCGCGTCGTTCGCCCAGGGCTCGTCGGCGCCCGAGCACTCCTACATGAAGATGGCGACGTCCGAGATGGGCAAGGCCGCGTGCGAGTACGGCATGCAGCTCCAGGGTGCGTACGGACCCGTGATGGACCCCGAACGCGGGGAAGAAAACGGCCGTTGGGTGAACTACTTCTTCATGAGCTTCGCCAACACGATCGCCGGCGGCTCCTCGGAGATCCAGCGCAACATCATCGCCCAGCGCGTGCTCGGGCTTCCTCGATCGTGAACACGATGCGGAGCGAGCGAAGCGGAAGTAGCGGAGCGGGAGCGGAGCAAAGGTAGTGGATTTCTCGTTCTCCGACGACCAGGTGCTCCTGCGTGACACGGCGCGCGCCATCCTCTCGAAGGAGTGCCCGCCGTCCCTGGTGCGCGCGCACATCGACGATCCCGCCGCGGTCGCACCGCTGTGGTCGCAGCTGAAGGACTTCACGGCGCTGGGCGACGGACCGTGCACCGATCTCTGCCTGTTCATCGACGAGACCGGGTACGTCGCGGCGCCCGGCGTGTTCTTCCCGACGACGGCGATGTTCGCGCCGCTACTCGCCGCACTGGATCACGAGCTGCTGCCGAGCGTCCTCTCGGGTGAGGTCACCGGCACGGTTGCCGTGGCCGGTGCGGATGGCCACTGGACATTGAACGACGAGCCGGTGAAGACCTTCGTCCCCGAGGCCGACCGCGTCGATTGGATCGCCGTCGTCGACACGGGCCCCACGGTGCGCGTGCTTCCGGCTGCGGACGTGGCGACGCGCCAGACGCGCATGGTCGACTTCTCACGTCTTTTCTTCGAGGTGGACACGACGGGCACGCCCGGCTCCGGCGTCGGGCTGGATCCGGCGGTGTTCAACGACCTCACGGCCCGGGCCACGGCCGCGTTGGCCGCCGAGATGGTTGGGACGTCCCGCCGGCTGCTCGAGATGGCGATCGCGTACGCCAAGGAGCGGATCCAGTTCGACGTTCCCATCGGCTCGTTCCAGGCGATCCAGCACCGCCTCGCCGAGTGCTCGCTCGCGGTCGAGCGGGCCACCGCGGCGGCGCAGTACGCGTCGATGACACTCGACGCGTCTGATGCCGAGCTTTCGTCCTCACAAGAGAGATTCCGCGCCGTGCACGTCGCCAAGGCTGCGGCAGGAAATGCGGCCACTCGGGCGGCCAAGGATTCGATCCAGGTCCATGGGGGCATCGGATACACGTGGGAGCACGACCTGCACCTCTATCTACGTCGAGCGGTGGGATCGGAGCACTGGCTCGGTACGACGTCGTGGCACCACGATCGCCTCGCTGATCTCCTGTTCAAGGCCCGATAGCAACGGCGCGAGACTCGCATCGAACGCCACGAGGAGGATCCATGCCCGAGATGAAGAGGTACGACGCCGGAACACCGTGCTGGATCGAGCTGTCCACTACCGACATCGAAGCCGCGAAGAAGTTCTACGGCGACGTGCTGGATGGAAGGACTACGAAGTCGGCGGCGAAGACACCGGCAACTACACGACACCGAAGCTCGACGGTCGCCGAGTCGCCGGGATGATGACGCAGATGGAAGAGCAGAAGAACATGGGCGTTCCGCCGAACTGGGCCACCTATGTGAGCGTGGCGAGCGCGGACGACACGGCGAAGAAGGTCGCTGGTCTCGGCGGCACCGTCATCGTCGAGCCGATGGACGTCATGGACTTCGGGCGCATGGCGGTCTTCCTCGACACCGAGGGTGCCGCGATCTGCGCGTGGCAGGCGAACCAGCACCATGGCTCAGAAGTTGTGAACGAGCCTGGCGCGTTCTGCTGGAGCGAGCTGTACGCGAAGGACCGCGACAAGGCCAAGGCGTTCTACAGCGGCTTGTTCGGGTGGAAGCCGGAGACCCACGAAGGTCCGATGGACTACACGGAGTGGAAGGTCGGAGACCGCTCGGTCGGCGGGATGATCCAGATCACCGACGAGATGGGTCCGATCCCCCCGAACTGGCTGACGTACTTCTCCGTGACCGACACCGACACGGCGACCGAAACGGCGAAGAAGGCCGGCGGCTCAGCGATGATGGGGCCGATGGACATCCCCGACGTCGGCCGCTTCGCAATCCTGGCCGACGGCCAAGGCGCGGTGTTCGCCGTCATCAAGATGGCCGACGCCCACGAGACGTCCTAGATCTGCGACTCCCGGCCGGTCCAATGCTGGTCGCGTAGGACGCGCTTGAGCACCTTGCCGTTGGGCTGACGGGGGAGCTCGTCGACGAGCTCGACGGTCGCGGGCACCTTGAAGTCGGCGAGATGCGCGACGCAGTGCTCGCGTAGCTCGTCTGGAGTCGTGACGTCGCGGACCTCCACCACCGCGTGGAGCTGCTCACCGAGGCGATCGTCGGGCACGCCGAACACCGCGCAGTCCACGACGGCTGGGTGCGTGTGCAATACCTCCTCGATCTCGCGTGGGTACACGTTCACACCACCGCGGATCACCATGTCGGAGGCGCGGTCAGTGAGATAGAGATAGCCATCGGCGTCGACGTGGCCGACATCGCCGACCGTGAAACCAGCGTCCCTCCATGCGTCGGCCGTCTTCGCCGGATCATCGTGGTAGTGGAACCTCACTTCACCGGGCGGACGTATGTAGATGACACCGTCATCGCCCGTCGGGACCGCGTTGCCGTCAGCGTCGAGGATGTGCACTTCCACGCCCGGCCACGGGGTGCCCACGCTGCCTGGGCGCTCCAGCCACTGCGCGGCATTGATGCGGGTGGCCCCGCCCTCGCTCGCGCCGTACACCTCTGAGATCTCACACGGTGTGAGCGCGTCGATGATGCGGCGCTTCACCGGGATCGGGCAGGGCGCACCCGCGTGCACCAACAGCCGGAGCGACGAGAGGTCGCGGACGGCGCGCTCAGCCTCTGGCACTTCGAGGATCCGGATGAAGTGGGCCGGTACCACGAAGCTGCAGGTGACCCGGTGCGTCTCGACCAACCGCAGCCATTCGTGCGCGTCGAACATCTCCAACACGACGGTGGGCGCGCCAACGTACAGCGCGGCCATCGCCCAGCCGCCGGGACCCGCGTGATACGCCGGACCCGAGAGGATGTACACGTCGTCGGCCGACCAGTTCCACAGCGCGAGCTGACCTTCCATGTTGCGGCTCGCGGCTCCGGGGTCGGGCTTGCCGTGGATCACACCCTTGGGCCGGCCCGTGGTGCCCGACGTGTAGAACACCGGCGCGGTGAGCGCCTCGAGCTCGACCGGCGGCGCGTCGTCGGAGGCATCGGCGATGGCGGACTCGTAGCCGCGGTCGCCGCCCTCCCCCACGACCAGCACGGCGGCTCCGGTGGCTTTGACGGCGGGGGTGAAGTGCTCTTCGAGCTGGGCGTGCGCCACCAGCACACGCGATCCCGAGTCCTCGAGGATGTACGCCAGCTCCTCGGTCTTGAGGTGCCAGTTCACGAGCACGACGGAGGCGTTGAGCTTGTTGCTCGCGGCCCACGCCTCGAAGAACTCGACACTGTTCGGCAGCATGATCGCCACCCGGTCGCCCTCGCCGATGCCGAGAGCAGCCAGCACGTGGGCCAGGCGCGTCGTGCGGGCATCGAACTCGGCGTACGTGCGCACGTCGTCGCCACAGAAGAACGCCGGGCGGTCCGGCTCCGTGCGCGCCCACGCTGTCATGCCAAGGGTGGTCATACCAAGGGTGGTCATGCGCCGCCGCCGCGCTCGTGAACCTCGGCCGCGGCCCGCAAACCGGATTCGATGGCGCCCTGGATCCAGGCATGCGCAAGGGATGCGTGCTCCCCAGCGAAGTGCACACGACCTTCGGGGGCGATGATCGCGTCGTACAGGAGCGTCTGCTGGCCCGGGTCGAACAACGCGAACGCCCCACCGGCGAACTCATCGTCGTGCCACATCTTCGACGCGCCGACCTCGAACTCCTCTGCGGCTTGCGGGTGGATTCGCGTAACGTCTTCGAGGGCTTGCACGATCCGGTCGTCGGGCGACAGCGATCCCCACCGTTGCGCGTCCTCGCCCCACGTGTAGCTCGCGAGCATGACCCCGCGGCCGGTGTCGCGCCCGTGGTCCGGGTAGTACACGTTGCGCACCGCGAGGTCGGTGACCGTCCCACCGCCGGTGATCCCGTCGTCCTCCTCCCAGAACCGGCGACGGAACTGGAGGAAGACCTTCGCCGACGCGTCGTAGTGGAGCTGGCGGATGGCGCGCTGCTTCGCGCGGGAGAATGGCGTCAGGACGTCGACGTGGCGGAGCACCGGGAACGGCGCCGTGACGATCGCGTAGTCCCCACTCACCGAGAAACGGCCCGCGCCGGTGCGGTAGTGGATGGTGACGTCTTGGTCGGACTGTTCGAGCGCGACCATCTTCGCTCCGAAGCGGATGCGGTCCGCCAGCTCGGGCAGGAACGCTCGAGGCAGGTGATCGGTGCCACCGTCGAGGTAGACGAGGTCGGTGTAGTACCCACCGAGCTCCTCGCGCAGCAACTCGAGGAACGACGAGTTCATGAGCGCTTCCTGGTTGAATAGGAGGCCGAACATCTCGATCGCGCCCTCGGACCAATTGCGCATCTCCAAGAACTCGCGCACCGCGTACTGGTCGTACTCCGCAGCGATCGCCAACCACGCGTCGTCTCCTTCGTCACGAAGGCGCGCGGCGAATGGCTCGAGCTCAGCGGTCCACAGCTGGGACGGCGGTACGCGCTCGTGCTCCACGACCTCGAAGCCGAGCGACGTCGGGTCGCCGGCAAGATCAGAGTGCCGCACGAGGTGGCCGCAGAAGTAGCAATAGGCCTCGGGGTTGTCCATGGTGAACGGCTGCGTGGCAAGCCCATAGCGCTCGATAAGCCCGAGCGTGAGCCGGTGCGAGCTCGGGATGCGCATCGCCCCAGCCTCGGCCCAGAGCCCGGGGGCAAACGGCTCGCGCATCGTGAGCACGCGACCGCCCACGCGTTGCTGCGCCTCGAGGATCACGGGGTCGTGGCCGGCGCGCATCAGCTCGCACGCCGCGACGAGGCCGGCCATCCCGGCACCGACGACGACCACGCGCTTTGGCTCGGTGGTGGTCGGCTGGAGCCCACGCTCCAGCACCGTGAGGTGCTCGTCGACCGTCCGGGGAACCGCCATCGTGCCGAGGCTACGTCCCCCCGCCTTGGGTGCGTCCGTCACCCGGCTATTCCGGGCTCAAAGACGCACCCTGATCTGGTGGCCGATACGGTCGATCCATGCATCACTTTGACGAGATCGCCGATCGCGCGGCGCGCGCGTGCCTCGACTACGCGATGGAACGGCTGCAAGATGACCCCGCTCCGCTCGACCGGTCGGTGCCGCACGACGAGCTGGCGCGCCAGGCAGGACAAACGATCACCGCGGAGGGGCGGGATCCCGAAGACGTGCTGCGTGTCTTCACGGAGGTCCTTGCCCCCGCGTGCTTGTCGAGCGACAGCCCACGGTTCCTCGCGTTCATCCCGGCGGCACCGTCGAAGGCCGCACTCGTGTTCGACACCGTCGTGGGCGCGTCGTCGATGTGCGCCACGTCCTGGCTGGAGGCCTCCGGAGCTGTCTACGCCGAGAACGAAGCGCTGCGCTACGTCGCGGACCTTGCGGGAATGGGGCCAGAAGCCGGCGGCTGCTTCGTCTCGGGTGGGTCCGCGGGCAACCTCTCGGCGCTCGTCGCGGCGCGCGACACCGCCGCGCGCGTCCGCGGTGGACGCCCCGATCGGTGGCGGGTCGCCGTCGGCGAGGAGTCACACTCGTCGATCATCAGCGCCTTGCGCGTGATCGACTGCGATCCGCTCGTGATCCCGTCGGGACCCGCCGGACGGATGAACGGCGACTCGCTGCGGGCGGTCCTCGCCGCGGACCCCGATCCCTCATCGATCTGTGCAGTCGCGGCCACCGCGGGCACCACGAACGCCGGGATCATCGACGACCTGGCCAGCTTGTCCGTGGTCGCGCGCGACCGCGGCATGTGGCTCCACGTTGACGCGGCCTACGGGGGTGCCGCGCTCGCGGCACCCAGCGTGCGTGAGCGCTTCAACGGGATCGAGGCGGCCGACTCCTTGGTCGTCGACCCGCACAAATGGCTCTTCGCGCCGTTCGACTCGTGCGCATTGCTCTACCGCGAGCCCGAGCTGGCGCGAGCCGTGCATGCGCAGCAAGCGTCGTACCTCGACCCGATGCGCATGGACGGAGAGTGGAACCCGGCCGACTACGCGTACCACCTGAGCCGGCGGGCGCGCGGGTTGCCGTTCTGGTACTCCCTAGCCGTGTACGGCACCGACGCGTATCGAGTCGCGATCGAGCACGTGCTCGAGACGACCCGCGCCGCGGCCGCTCGCGTCGACGAGGTCGACCATGTCGCGCTGGTGCGAGAGCCCGAGCTGTCGGTGGTGTTGTTCCGCCGCCCTGGGTGGGATGACGCGGCATACTTCGAGTGGTCGCGCCGCCTGTTGCGAGACCAGATCGCGTTCGTGCTCCCCACGCGATGGCAAGGGGAGATCCTGGCCCGTGCGGTGTTCCTGAACCCGAACACCACCCTCGAGATCTTCGACGAGATCCTCGACACGATGCGATGACCGCGATGTGGTCGATGCCGGCCGAGTGGGCCGAGCACGAGCGCACGCTGATTGCGTGGCCGGCCCGCGCCTCCCTGTGGGGTGATCACCTCTCCGACGCGAAGGACTGCTCTGCCCACGTGATCTTGGCCGTGGGGCAATTCGAGCCGGTGTCGGTCGTCGCCGATGTCGGAGATGAGCCTGAGGTGCACGCAGCGTGCGGGAGCGGGCACCGCTTCCCGATAGAAGTGGTGGAGGAGCCGATCGACGACTCGTGGCTGCGCGATAGCGGACCGATCATCGTGCGTGACGACAACGGCCGGAGGACCGGAGTCGACTTCCGCTTCAACGGCTGGGGCGAGAGGTACAAACCGTACGAGAAAGACGACGCGATCGCGGCGCGGCTGTGCGAACGCCTCGGCATCCCGGTCAGCCGATCCGGCATGATCCTCGAAGGAGGGGCGATCACGGTCGATGGCGTGGGCGCGCTCGTCACCACCGAGCAGTGCCTCCTGCATCCGACGCGGAACCCGGGTCTCACCCGCGAGGAGATCGAGGACGAGCTCCGGCGGATGCTCGGAGTCGAGCGCGTCGTCTGGCTCGAGCGCGGGCTGGTCGAGGACCGTGACACCGACGGCCACGTGGACAACCTGTGCGCGTTCATCGAGCCCGGAGTCGCGCTCGTACAAGGCACCAACGACGCCGCCAATCCGAATGCAGCAATCCTCGCCGATAACCGGGCTCGGCTCGAGGCCGCCGGTATCGACACGATCCCGATCGACGTGCTGCCTTACGACTCAGTTGGAGACCGCGAGGTCGTCGTGCCGCCGTTGAACCTGTACTTCGTGAACGGTGGTGTGCTCGTGCCCGTCGCCGATGGCGATCCCGCAAGCGCGGACGCCGCTGTAGCGCAGCTCGCGGCTGCGATCCCCGACCGCGAGATCGTCCCGGTCGCGGCGTCAGTGCTCGCCTACGGCGGCGGCGGCGTCCACTGCATCACGCAGCAGGTCCCGGTCTGAGGCGAGACTGGGGACGATGCGCGTCATCCGCGCGGAGGATCCGCTCAAGTCACCCGCCCGTGTCGAGCCGACGACGCGACCGCCGTTCCGGGTCGCGGCGGTGCAGCACCGATGGCACCGTGATCCCACGGAGCACCGTGGTGCGATCGCCGACGGCGTCCGCCTCGCCGCCACTGACGGCGCTCAGCTCATCTGCCTGATGGAGCTCACGCTGTCGCCGTACTTCGCGGTCGACCCGACCGGACCAGGAGCCGCGGTGCTCGGCGTGCGCGTCGAACCGGAGTCGTTACTCGGCGGTCCGACCCATGAGTTCGCGGCCGGGCTCGCGGCCGAGACCGGAGTACCGGTGCACGCGTCGCTCTATGAACGGGCCGACGACGGCGGGCTCGGCTACAACACCGCCATCTGCGTCGCGCCCACGGGCGAGCTGCTCGCGCGCACGCGCAAGATGCACCTGCCGGTCACCGAGGGCTACTTCGAAGATCGTTGGTTCCGTCCCGGCGACGGTGATTATCGGCCCGCACGCGTCGGACCTGCACAGGTCGGCTTCCCCACGTGTTGGGATCAGTGGTTTCCCGAAGTGGCTCGCGCGTACTCACTCGCCGGCGCCGAGGTCATCGTCTATCCCACCGCGATCGGCTCCGAGCCCGACCACCCCCACTTCGACACCCAGCCGCTGTGGGAGCGGGTGATCACCGCCAACGGGATAGCCAACGGCACGTTCATGGTCGTGATCAACCGGATCGGTGACGAGGGCCGCGTGCAGTTCTACGGCTCGTCGTTCATCAGCGATCCATACGGTCGAGTACTCGTGCGCGCGCTTCGCGACGAGCCGTGCGTGCTCATCGCCGACCTCGACCTCGATCAGCGCCACGACTGGCTCGACCTGTTCCCGCTGCTCCGGACCCGCCGCCCCGACAGCTACGGGGCGCTGACCTCTACTTCCGAAGAGCGCCGGGGTCGTCGAGCCAGCGGTTGAGCGCGGCGGTGCGGGCGTTCCGGCACACGAGCACATGCTCGATGGCGCGCCGTACGCGCCGCTGCTGACCCGCGGTGTGCACCACCTGGCGCAGGAGGTTGTCGGCCATGCGGCCGTGGTCCTCCTCGGCGTACGCGTGCACCTTGAAGTTCTCCACCTCAATGCCGTAGTGGGCGCGCATCCCCTCGTACATCATCTTGGCGTAGTTCGTGGACGCAGCGAAGCGCTCACCCGCCCACCCGAACGCCGCGAGCCCCTCTTCGTAGGTGCGGCGCATGTAGTAGAGCGTGGTGAACACCGACCCGATGCTCTCGGGCATCGCGCGGTACGAGAGCAGCTCGTCGTCGGTGATCCCCAGCTGGCACGCCCAGTTGATCTTCATGTCGACGTGGTTCGCGTCGCCCGTGTAGCCCGTCTCGTCCGCGAGGTTCTGGAGCCAGTGCAGGAAGTGCTGGCTCTGCCCCAGCTGGAGGGCGTCGACGTCGGGAGCGAGGCTCATGAGCGTGCCGAACTCGGTCGTGTACCACTTGCCGAGGAAGTAGTACTCCTTCGCCAGGCGCTTGAGCAGGTCCTCGGCCAGCGTGCCGTCGGCGACGCGCTCCCACACAAGGTTCTTCTCGGTCGCGACCTCGGCCTGGAGCGCCTCGAGGCTGGCCATGTACTCGTCGACCGGCTGTCCGGGAGCGCCCTCGGCGTCGTCGCTGCCGCTGACGTCCTTGAACTCGCGGTGCTCTGACACGCTGCGCCTCCTAGATCGACCGACGGCTGGTCCGAGGGGAAAGGATACGATTCCACTGACGCGAGTGTCAGATTCGAGCGCCGACGAGGGGATGCCATGACGCACGCTGACCTTGTCCGACTGGCCGGCAGCCGCGGCCGCCTGAGCGAGCACCCCACCGTCGACCCGGTCACCGCCGAAGTGATCCGCGGGACGATGGAGACCGTCTGTTTCGAGATGGCCACGTACGTGTCGCGCACGGCCACCACGCCGATCCTCAACCAGAGCAACGAGCGCAATGCCACCATCCTCGACGCCCAGGGCCGGCTCGCCGCGCTCTCGGTCGGCATCCCACAGTTCATGCTCACGTCCACACTCCCCGTGCGCTTCGCGCTCGAGTTCCTGGGCGTCGATGAGTTCCGCGAGGGCGACGTGTTCGTGGCCAACGACCCGTACCACGGCGGCGGTCACCTCCCCGACTACAACGTGTTCGCACCCATCTACGCGGCCGACGATGACGGCACACGCCGGATGGTGCTGATCGCCAGCATCCAGTGCCACCACGGCGACACCGGCGGCGGCGTACCCGGTGGGTACAACGTGACGGCCACCGACCTGTGGGGTGAGGGCGTGCGTTGGCCCGTCGTGAAGGTGATCGACCAAGGAGTCGAGCGCCGCGACGTTCTCTACGCGCTCCAGGCCAACAACCGAATCCCCGACTACATCGGCGACTTGCGCGCGCAGATCGGCGCCGCGCAGCTCGCCGCGAACCGCATGGCCCAGGTGATCGACCACTACGGCATCCACGCGGTGGAGGAGTCGGTCGACTTCATGATCGACTACGCGGCCAAACGCTTCCGTGAGGAAGTGACCGCATGGCCCGATGGCGAGTACGAGGCCGACGCGTACGTCGACCACGATCCGCTCGGCAACCCCGATGTGCACCTGCACGTGAAGATCACTGTTGCGAGCGACAGCCTCACCATCGATTTCACCGGCTCCGACACGCGCCAGGAGCTCCAGGCGTGGTCCACGTTCGGCAACACGCGCGGCTACACGGTCGGGCAGATCGCCGCGATGATGGACCCCGAGATCCCGAAGAACGAGGGTTTCTTCGACCAGATCAAGCTCGTGGTCCCGCAAGGCTGCGTGCTCAACCCCGCGCCCGGCAAGCCGGTGAGCGCTGGTACGCACCACCCGGGCGCCGACGTGGGCGAGGTGATCGCGGTCGCGATGCAGGACGTGCTGCCCGACAAGGCCGTCCCGCAGACGTACAAGACCGGAATCCCCACGATCATCGTGGGCGTCGACCCACGCACCGGCGCCACGTTCACCGACCACTCGGCCGAGGTGTACGCGGGCTGGTGCAACGCCGCGAAGGGCATGGACGCCTGGGGCGCGCAAGCGGCGTCGTTCGGCAACCTGTGGAAGGCGACGGCTGAGTTCAACGAGAGCTTGTTCCCGCACATCCAATGGGGCCGCGACTATCGCACCGACTCCGGTGGCCCTGGTCAGTGGCGCGGCCTGTGCGGTAGCCACTACGAGAAGGAAGTGCGAGTCGACGCCAAGGTGTACACGTACGTCGTTGGCATGAAGTACCCGATGCCCGGGATCTGCGGCGGCAAGAACGGCGCTCCGAACAAGATGATCATCCGGTACGGGTCCGACGATCCGTACAAGGTGAAGCACACCGCCGACTGGGTTCCGATCGCCGCGGGCCAGCGCGTGATGTACGACTACGGCGGCGGGGGCGGTTGGGGCAATCCGCTCGATCGCGACCCGCAAGCGGTGCTCGACGACGTGCTCGACGAGTACGTGAGCGTCGAAGCCGCCCCGCGCGACTACGCCGTCGTGCTCACCGGGTCGCTCGACGACCTCACGCTCGCCGTCGACGAAGCCGCCACCGCCAAGCTCCGCGCCGACCGGCGGGCCGCTTGAAGGTTATGGTGGGCTGACGTGGGGTACCGCGTGGGCGTGGACGTGGGTGGCACCTTCACCGACGTGATCTGTGTCACGCCCGCGGGCGACGTGGTGCTCGACAAGACGCCCACCACGACCGAGGACCAGTCGCTCGGAGTGATGACAGGCCTCGGCCAGCTCGCGGAGCGCTTCGGGCTCTCGCTCCACGACTTCTGCGCCGACCTCGACATCCTGGTGCACGGCACCACCACAGCCGACAACACGATGATCGAGATGAACGGCGCGGCCACTGGACTGCTCGTCACCGAGGGACACCGCGACGAGATCGAGATGCGCCGGGTCCACAAGGAGGAGATCTGGGATCCCTCCTACCCCGCACCGGCGCCGATTGCGCGCCGGCGGGCGCGCATCCCTATCCCCGAGCGCCTCGACTACCAGGGCCAGGTCGTCCTCCCGCTCGACGAGGACGCAGTGCGCAAGGGTGTGCAGCGCCTGAAGGCGCTCGGAGTGCGGTCGATCGCGGTGATGTTCCTCTTCTCGTTCGTGAACTCCGAGCATGAGCGGCGCGCTGGCGAGATCGTGCGCGAGGAGTTCCCCGACGTCGACCACGTCTCGCTCTCGCACGAGGTGATGGCCCGTGGCCCGGAATTCGAGCGGGTCTCCACCACCCTCGTGAACGCGTACGTGGCGCCGAAGATCTCGGCGTACGTCGGACAGCTCCAGGAGAGCCTGCGCGCCGCGGGCTACGGCGGTCCTCTGCTCATCATGCAGTCGACCGGCGGCGTGATGCCGCCCGAGTACGTCGCCAAGCGCGCCGTGTCGTTGCTGGCGTCCGGCCCGACGGGCGGGGTCATGGGTGCGGCACTGGCCGCGGGCAAGGTCGGGGTCCTCGACTTCGTGTCGGTCGACATGGGCGGCACGAGCTTCGACGTGTGTCTCGTGCGCGGCGGACGCCCCGAGATCAAGACCGACTGGAACTGGCGTTACCGCTATTACATCGGCATGCCGATGGTCGACGTGCAGAGCGTCGGCGCGGGCGGTGGGTCGATCGCGCGCGTCCGTCAGGGTGCGTTGCTCGTCGGTCCCGAGAGCGCAGGTTCGACGCCCGGACCGGTGAGCTACGGGCACGGTGGCACGCACCCCACCGTCACCGACGCCGACGTGGTGCTCGGCTACATCCCCACCGACAGCTTTGCCGGCGGGCGCATGAAGCTCGACGTCGACGCGGCCCGCGCCGCGATCATGCGCGATGTGGCCGAGCCGCTGGGTCTCGACGTGGTCGACGCGGCGTGGGGTATCGAGCGCATCGTCAACGCCAACATGGCGAACGCCACTCGGCGCGTGCTCGCGTCGCACGGCGCCGACCCGCGGACACTGTCGATGATCGCCTTCGGCGGCAGCGGCGCTGTGCACGCGTGGGCCGTCGCCAAAGAGCTCGGCATCGACCGGGTGCTCGTGCCCAAGGCCGCACCCGCGTTCTCGGCGCTGGGCGTCTTGGTGGCCGACTACGTCGTCGACCTGGTGCGCGCCTACGTCGTGCCGCTCTCGCAGGTCGATGTCGCGCGCGTTCGGTCCCTGCTGAGCGATCTCCAGGAGGAAGCCGCCAAGGAGCTCGACCCCACGGGGTTGGCCGACACCGACATCGACGTCGGCCTGTACGCGCAGATGTGCTACCCGGGTCAGAACTTCGACATGAGCGTGCCGCTCCTCGAAGGGCCGTCCATCGACGAGCCTGGGTTGCTCGACCTCGCCGAGCGGTTCCACGATCAGCACGAGGCGGAGCGTGGGTTCGCGTTCCGCAACCAGCAGCCGCTGCTGCGTGGCGTGCGCCTCATTGCCCGCGGCCGCACGCCGAAGCCCGACCGTCTGGCTGAGGTCGGCGCGCTCGAGCAGGCCGACTCGGCACGAACCGGCACGCGACCCGCATACTTTGGCGCGGGATTCGTCGAGACGACCGTGTACGACGGGTCCCGTCTCGGCCCCGGGAGCGAGGTCCATGGCCCGGCGCTCGTCGAGGAGCCGTTCACCGTGGTCGTCGTTCCGCCGGGCGGAAGCGCGCGCCTCGACGCGACCGGCAATTACCAGCTCGAACTGGCATGATCCCCCGATGAAGAACGAGGACACACCAAGACGACGCGCCTGGTTCGCCGGTGCTGTCGCCGTCACAATCCTTCTTGGCAACATCCCGAGTGCGGCCGCCGCCAGCTCGATCAGCCCGAAGAAGTGGGCGAAGTCGTTCTGCACCACGGTGCTCGACTTCCGCGACGAGCTGGTCTCCATCGGGGACCAAGTCGTGAACTACTCCGAGGAAGCAGCGAGCGCGGTCGACGCCGATCCGTCGGCAGTCTTCGACGTGATCGAGACCACGGCCGGCTATCTCGACGACGCTGTGGACGTGTCGAGCGATACGGCCGACGACGTCCGGAAGCTGAAGAAGCCCGCAGTCGGCGGCGGCGCCAAGATCAAGCGCGTGATCTCGAAGATCCTGGGAGACGGTCTCGAAGACCTCGCGTTCGAGTTCGAGGCCGGCGCGACCGATCTCCGTTCGATCGCGGACCAGACGTCTGACCCGGTGGAAGCCGCCAACCTGTTCGTCACGGCTTCGCTTCAGCTCTCCAGCACCTTCAGCAGCGCCGGCAATGCAATCAGAGATGCTTTCAACGCCGTGCCCGACGATCCGTCCATCGATCCCGACCAGGTGCTCGACCGCGCGCTCGCACGATCGTCCGCTTGTGAGGAATTCTAAGGTCCGCGACGAACCGGTCACCTCGTCGTGCCCGTTTGGCTCACCGAGCACGAGCACGCGGTCGTCGCGGCCGCAGCTGACCGGCTGATCCCTCCATACGACGCACATCCGGGAGGCGCTGCCCTCGGCGTCGCCGACTTCATCGACGCCCTCCTCGGTGCGTTCACCTTTGATCCGCCCCGGATCTGGGCCGGCGGGCCGTTCTCGGGACGGGCGGGTGGCGATCCCTCGTTCGAGCAGTTCATGGACCTCAGCGCGCTCGAGGAGCTCGCGTGGCGTACGCGCATCGAGGGCTCCAAGGGCATGGTCGAGCGCGAGCGCAACGGTGCCGTGATCGGGTGGCAGCAGCAGTATCACGAAGGGATCGCCGCTCTCGGCAGAGACTTCTGCGATGTCACGCCCGACGAGCAGGATGCACGGCTCGACCGAAATCCCGAGTTCAAGGCGCTGCTCTATGCGCAGTCCTGCGAGGGCGCGTACGCTGCGCCCGAATACGGCGGGAACCGCGGCCTCCGCGGATGGGCGTCCATCCAATACGACGGTGACGTGCAGCCACGCGGCTACACGGACGAGGAGGTCGCGGGACGTGACTAGCTGCGCCGACCGAACGCACTGAGTGGGCCAATGCGCTGCGAGCGGAGCGAATGGAGGGAGCGCAGCGACCGGAAGTAGCGGAGCGGGAGCTGCGCAATGGTGATGGACTGCGATGCAGTGATCGTCGGCACCGGTCCGGCCGGTGCCACCGTCGCGGAGGTGCTGACCACCGCAGGCTGGTCGGTCGTCATGCTCGAGAAGGGCCGCAACCACCTTCTCTCCCTCGACGCGCCGTTCGAGCCGCTCGGGGAGGTGAGCAACGACGAGCTGAAGCTGCTGTTCCGCCACTTCCTCGGCCCCGACCCGTGGTTGGAGCCACGCACGTTCCGCCACGACGAGACCGAAGGTGATCGCATCCACGTCGGCGACGTGAACAACCTCCCCTCCACGATTGGCGGGGGTGGCATCCACGCGGACGGCAAGCTGCCGCGATTTCGCGAGATCGACTTCCGCATCGCGTCCGAGCTCGCCCCAGTCGACGGCGCGGAGCTCGTCGACTGGCCGCTCGACTATGACGAGCTGGAGCCGTACTACGCGGAGGCCGAGCGAGTGGTCGGCGTGGCCGGTGACGCCGACGCCAATCCGTTCGCGGCGTGGCGCTCTGGCCCCTACCCCATGCCCCCCGGACCCGACATGTTCTGCGCGGCACTCACTTCAGACGCAGCCACCCAACTCGGCTACCACCCATACCGCGCGCCGACGGGAGTGAACAGCGTCGAGTACGACGGCCGACCTGCGTGCAACAACTGCGGCTTCTGCGGCTACTTCGGCTGTCCGATCGATGCCAAGGGTGATCCGGTGGCACCCTTGCGCCACGCACTTCGCACCGGTCGTTGCGACATCCGACCCGAGTCGTATGCGACCGAAGTGCTGCTCGACAGCTCCGGTCGGAAGGCGCGTGGCGTGCGCTACCTCGACGCTGACGGGAACGCGCATGAGGTGAGTGCCCGTCACGTAGTCCTCGGGGCAGGCGCCTTCGAGACGCCCCGTCTTCTCCAGCGCTCAGGTGTCGGCAACGCCGACGTCGTCGGGCGGTTCCTGATGTACCACTTTCAGACCTTCGCGATGGGCATCTTCCCGTTCCGCCTCCACGCGCACCGCGGCCGGTCGGTCACGCACCTGATGGACGACCCGATCCTCCCAGACCCCGCGGCCGACACGGCCGCACGCGAAGCCGGGCTCCCTTGGATGCGCGGCGGGATCGTGGAGCACGGCGGCGCGTCACACCCGATCACGGAGGCCATCCACCTGTCACCAGGCGAAGACCACACACGGCTGATGCTCGGCTCTCCGATGCGCGATCGCATGGCGGTGTTCACGATGCAGGGCGAAGACCTCCCGCAAGCCACCAACCGAGTCGACCTCGATCCGCACGTCACGGACGCCTGGGGCCTCCCCGCCGGGCGCGTCACGTACTCACCGCACCGCCACGAGATCGAGTGCGCGCGGCACTGGGCGCCGCGCCTCGAGGCGGTCATGCGCGAGGCGGGCGCTACGCACACGTTCTGGGCCACTTCGCCGGCGTTGCCCGAGCACGCGGCCCGCCGGCGCATCACCAACCCGAGCCCGATCTCCCGGCACGTGATGGGAACCGCGCGCATGGGCAACGACGCTCGCACCAGCGTGTGCGACCGATGGCAGCGCCTGCACGATGTGGACAATGTGCTCGTCGCCGACTCATCCGTCTTCCCGACCGGCGCCGGCTACGGCCCCACGCTCACGATCGTGGCCCTCGCGATCCGAGCTGCACGCGCCCTCGCCGACCTCGAGCCCCTCCGCTCCCAGCGTCAGGCGCGGGTGCCATGATGAGCGGCCGTGCACAAGGTCCTGCGACGATTCCTCTATGCGGTGGCGATCGCCGCCCTTGCCGCCGCGCTGACGGCCGGTGGTCTGTCTGCCGGCATCTTCGGTGGGTTCCAGCGGCGGGCGTCGGATGCGCTCTTTCCGTCCGCGAAGACCGACGATCGCATCGTGGTGGTCGGCATCGACGGGACGACGATCCGCGAGGTGGGTCAGGTGCCGTTGCCGCGCTCGGCCCAGGCACTGCTCGCCCGCCAGCTGACTGCGGCCGGCGCGTCGGTCGTCGTCTGGGACGTGCTGTTCTCTGGTGAGAAAGAAGGCGACGCCGAGCTCGAAGCGGCATTGCAGGAGGTCCGAGCCCCGATCATCGGCGCGTCGTACATCGCCGAGCCGTCGGACACCGACCCGACCTTCCTGGAGGTCAAGAAGGTCGACTTGGCCCCGCTCGACCGGCTGGCCCAGGCCGGCAACACCGAGGTCGCCCACGTCAACGTCATCAACGATCCGTCCGACGGCGTCGTTCGATCCCTGACGCTGGTCTACGAGGACGGCGCCCAGTTCCGCTATGGGCTCGCCGTGCAAGCGCTGGCCGCGCTCCGCCACACCGAACCCATCGTGAGATCGAACGGCGACATCCAGGTCGGCCAGACCGTGATCCCCACCGAGGGACGCCGCCAGCTGCGCCTCAACTTCGCGCCCGGGCTCGACCGGCGCGATGACAAGGCCATCATCTCGGCCGCCGACGTGCTCACGGGCGCGGCCGACCCGGCGCGGTTCCGCAACAAGGTGGTCTTCATCGGCGCAACCACGCCGGTGCTCGGTGACACCAAGCTCGTTCCGGTCGACAAGTCGAACACGTTCCCTGGTGTGCTGATCCACGCGAATGCGCTCAACACGATGTTGACCGCGTCGTACCTGGAGACCGTCTCCCCCACGGAGACCACGGTCTGGGTCGCACTCGTGACGTTGCTCGCCGCACTCTCCGTGCTGTTCCTCCCGCTGTGGTTGGCTGCGCTCGCCAACTTCGTCATTGGGTTCGGCTACCTGCTGATCACCTTCGTGCGCTTCGACGACGGCCACGTGATGAACGTCGTGTACACCACACTCGGCCAGTTCCTCGCCTTCCTCACGGCGCTCGGCGTGAAGTACGTGACCGAGACGCGTCAGCGCCGCCGAGTGTCGTCGCTGTTCGCGCAGTACGTACCGGAGGAGGTTGCCCGACAGCTCGAGCTCTCCGGGGCGCTCGAATCCCACATCGAAGGTGAGCGGGTCGACGTCGGCCTGTTCTTCTGCGACCTCCGTGGGTTCACGTCACTGTCGGCGACCCTCGAGCCGAACGAGGTGCGGGCGATGCTCAATCACTTCTATGACCTGCTCACGGAGATCATCCACAGCCACGGCGGAACCGTGTTGAAGTTCGTGGGCGACGAGGTCTTTGCGGTCTTCGGTGCGCCCCTTCCTTGCGACAACAACGCGCAGTCCACGCTCGACTGTGCAATGGAGATCCAGGGTCGAGCACACGAGCTGGACACCGAGCTGGCGAACCTCCACATCCCGCCGGTGAAGTTCGGCATCGGGATGAACGCAGGTGACGTGGTCGCGGCGCACATCGGTGGCGGCCGTCGCCGGCAGTACGACATCGTCGGCGACACGGTGAACCTCGGCAGCCGTCTGTGCAGTCAGGCCGGGAAAAGCGAGATCGTGCTCCCCGAGAAGATGATCGAGCGGCTCACGAACGTGCCGCCGATGGAGTCCATGGGTGCCGTGCAGCTCAAGGGCCTCGACGAGCCGGTGCCGCTGTTCAAGGTGCTCGTGGGCGAATCCGAACCGCGTCAGGCGACCCCCACGACCACCGGAGTGCCGACGAGCGCGTCCTAGGCCGTCCCGACCTCGCGGCCGTAGAGGCCGACGAGCTTCGCCTTGCCCTTCACGGTTCCCTTGACGGCAGCGCGCAAGTCGTCGGCAGTCGCCACACCCGCCTCGAGATCAACGGGCTCGTCGAGCGCATAGAGCGTGAACCGGTAGCGGTGCGGATCGACTCCCGGCGGTGGGCACGGCCCGAAGTACGACGGAGAACCTTCGACGACGTCCGGAGGGAGCGTCTCCTCGGGCAACGCACCCGCTTCGGGGTCGATGCCCCACGCCACCCAGTGCACGAACGTGCCGCTTGGCGCGTCCGGATCCTCGAGGGTGATGGCGAGCTCCACGGTGCCCTTGGGCACGCCCTTCCACTCCAAGGGAGGCGATGCGTTCGCGCCGTCGCACGTGAACCCGTCCGGGATTGTCCCGCGGTTCTCGAACGCAGGGCTCGTGAGCTTCAGCTTCGTCTTCGCCGAAACTGGTCCCGCGCTGACGACCACCACGGTGGTGATCACGAATGCGGTCGACAGCACACGGCGCACGAGCCAGAGGCTAGACCGATGGTCGTGGAGGCGGATCTGGTCGTGGTCGGGATTGCGGGATTCTTCGCCGCGATGGTCGACGGCGCGCTCGGTATGGGTTTCGGTCCCACATCGTCGAGCATCTTGCTGAGTCAGGGATTGTCGCCCGCGACGGTCTCGACGACCGTGAACCTTGCCAAGGTGGCAACGGGTCTTGTCGCCGGTGTCGCACACTGGCGCTTCAACAACATCGATCGCCGCCTCGTGGTGCGACTCGCGATTCCTGGTTCGATCGGTGCCCTCATCGGCGTCACGGTGCTGGCCAGCGTCGATGGCGACGACCTGAAACCCTTCCTCGCCGTCCTCCTGCTGCTCGTCGGCATCCGAATCCTCGTGCGCTTCAGCCGGCCGCTCCCTCTCGCGCCCGACACTCCCGGCGCCGCGGACACCGAGGCGACCGAAGACGCGCCACCGACCTTCGATGAGCGCGGGGTGGAGATCGCCGCGGCAGCCGGTGGCATCACGAACGGGCTCGTCGGAGCGTGGGGACCCGTGGTGACGCCGTACCTACTCCATCGCGGGTTGACGCCGAGGTTCGCGGTGGGCTCGGTCAACACCGCAGAGGTTGCGGTCGCCACCGTGTCTGCGGGGTCGTTGGTAGCGTCGCTAGGAGGCGGTGGGCTCGATGCCGAGGTTGTGCTCGCGATGCTGGGCGGCGGCGTCGCGGCCGCGCCGCTCGCGGCCTACGTCGTGCGGTTCCTTCCAGCTCGCCTGCTGGGCTTGGCGGTCGCCGCCCTCTTGCTCCTCACGAACATCCGCGAGCTTGCGGGTTCATGGGAGCTCCACGACTGGCGCTGGTCGTACTACGTCACCGCGATCGCGCTCGTAGCGCTCGCGATGGCGCGCCCACGGCTGACGCGGGGAGTGCAGGCGCGGCGCGGCGCCGACTGATTCAGTTCGTCGAGAAACCGAACGCTTTGGCTGCGTTGCCCCCGACGATCGCGCGGACCTCGTCGTCGGAGACGCCGTCGAACTGCTTGGCCGCGAACTCCTGTGAGGTGGGCCATGTTCCCTCGGGATGCGGGTAGTCGTTACCCCACATCAACGTCTCGATCCCGGTGATGTGACGGTTGTTGATCGCCACCGGGTCGTACATGAAGGTGGCCGCGGCCTGGCGTCGGATGAGCTCGCTCGGCTTGAGCGACAGCTTCGGACGCGCCCAATGGAGGTGGTCCTGGTAGATCGAGTCGGCTTGGGTCATGATCCAGCCGAGCCACGCGGCTCCGGTTTCGACGGTGACGATCTTCAGCTTCGGGAACCGGTCGAGCGCTCCACCAGCAGCCATGTTGAGAATGACCATCGGGCCGTCGAGTTGAGCCCCGAGCAGATAGTTGATGACGGCCCCGCCGTTGCCGCGCACCACGCGCGGCTCGTGCCCGGTCCCGGAATGGAAGGTGAGCGGAAGCCCGAGGTCCTCGGCAACGGCCCAGAACCGGTCGTACTCGGGGTCGTTGTACGGGCGCTGCTGCACGCGCGCGGGCAGGAACAAGGATCGGACACCCTGGTCCGCCAGCGTCTTGGCCTCCACGATCGCCGCGTCGATATCGAGCATCGGAACGAGGCCGACCGCAAGCAAGCGATTCTCGGTGCCGAACACTTCGGCGGCCCACGAGTTGTACGCGCGGCAGAGGGCGAGCTGGAAGGGCGCGTCGTCAGGTGAGAAGCACGCTTGGAGCGCGAACGTCGGGAAGATGACCTCGGCGCTGACGCCGTCCTTCTCCTGGTCGCGGATCCGGTCAGCTGGTTCCCAATCGCCGACGATGGCCACTTCACGCTCGTCGGCGGTCATGAGCTTGCGGGGTCCCATCCCCTCCACGAACAGGGTGCGCCAACCGTCGCGGGCCTCGATGCGCGGCACTCGATCCGCGAACTCGCCGTCGATCCGCTCGGCGTACAGCTCGATCGGTTCGGTGACGTGTGCATCGGTCGAGATGAAGGTCGCGTTGCGATACGTGTCGATCATGCGCTCTCTTCGCTCCGGGTCGAGACGCAGTCTACGTCTGTCACCGTTTGCGGGGCTCCAACCGGCGCGGGATGCTGGCTAGGCTCCGCCCCTTCGGTTGGCAGGGGCCGTTGGAAAAGGAGGTCGAGTGGACAAGCGAGCGGGCATCATCGCCGGCGGCGTCGGCGCGGCGATCCTGGTGATCGCGGGCATCGCACTCGCGGCCGGCGGTGGCGACGACGACCCCAAAGTCGATACGGCGACCGAGCAGACCACCACCACGCTCGCACCAGCCCCGGCGCCCCAGTCGGGCGGCGGTTCCGGCGGCGGCGGTTCCGGCGGTAGCGGCTCCGGATCGCAGAACGAGCAGCCGTACTTCCAACCCGACCACAGCATCGAGGCGTACTCCGAGGACAACAAGCCGTTCGTCCGCGTCGACCTCCACGCGTACGATCCGGACGGTCCGGAAGAAGAAGAGGTGTACCAGGTCGAGTTCTACTGGGGAGATGACCAGCAAACCGTCATCCCAGGCTCCGACGGGAGCAACAACTCGTTCTCGGCAACTCACGAGTACGACTGCAGCTTCGGCGGCCAGTCGGTGCACGTCCTCGTCAAGGCCATTGACGGTGACGGTGGCTCTGCGCAGTTCGAGGGCGACGTGACGCTTCCGTCCTGCTAGACGCCAGCCCAGTCAGCCGCGCGTTTCGGCGCGGAAGGCAAGCAGCCAGGGGACCTCGTCGTCACCCGCCTCCCGCAGGGCGGTGATGACGAGGTCCTCGCGCGCCAAGAGGTTCACGTACGTGCTGAGCGGCCAGTGCATGCTCACGAAGCGCATCGTCAGGCCGCCGCGATCGATCGCCATCTCGTAGCGGCGCGCCTCGAGGTACGGCTGGTTGACCTCGAACCGCCCGGCGACGGCCGCCTCCTCGTCCGACGCTGAGCTGAACGGATGCACGATCGCCGCGCACAAGGCTCCATCTGGGCGGAGGACGCGTGCGACCTCGTGCAGGGAAGATTCGAGATCGTCGACGTCCTGCAGCGAGCAGCTCGCCACGACCAGCGACACGCTACCGGCGCGCATTGGCAGGGCCGCGGCGTCACCGAGCGCGACCGGGAAGGCGGGCTCGGCGGCTCGAGCGGCTTCGACGAGCGTCGGCGAGCGCTCGACTCCCACGACATCGTGTCCGAGCGCGATGAGCTCCCGACCCGCCCGTCCCTCGCCGCACCCGAGGTCGACCGCAACTCCCCCGGGTGCGGGAAGCAGCTCGTGCAGCGCGGGCCAGGTGCCGGACCAGAACCCGTCATGCTGCGACGTGCGCGCCCAGGCAATCCAGTCCTGGGCGTGTGCCTCCCACGCGTCGCTCACGCTCATGGCATCGGGATCACGAGTCAGGGAGATACGTCCTTCGTCCGCAGGCCCCGCGTCACGAACGTCAGCAGGCCCACCGCGATGATCACGATGGCCGCGTAGGCCACGGTCTCGCCGATCTTCTCGGTCTGTGAGTAGTAATCGCTGATCCCGACGCCGCCGACCGCGTCGGCATCGCTGGTCCGCTGGAACACGGCGACCATGCCGACGACCGCGGCGGTGGCGAGCGCCACCAGCTCGACGACGACCCCCAACCAGGCCACTCGTCGGGATGACATGGACTCGAGATCGATCCGCTCGAATCCGAAGCCGCCGAGCAGCACGAACGCGGCCGCGCCGACAACCGAGAGGTACTGCCAAGTCGCGATCTGACTCACCGCTTCATCGATGCGGCCCCAGCTGTCGACCACGCCGATCTCAGGTGCACCCGCCGCGCTGATCGACTCCCCGACGGTGGCAACGAGCACTCCGATCAGCAGCACGAGCGCGAGAGAAACCCTCCATCGCTCGATCGAGCGCGCGGATTCATCAACCGTTGTTGGG
>JBBECS010000017.1 GCA_040881685.1 Acidimicrobiia bacterium
CCGGAGCAGGAGCCGTCGCCTGCGACGGCGACCAATGGAGGCGCATGGGCCCGAGGAACCTTCAGGCGCGCCCCGCACTTCCCCGAACGAGGCGTGCCGTCGAGCACCTCGGGCCCGATGACGCCGGTGGCCCGTGGAACGGGCTGCCGCACCGGAACCCGTCGGCGCCGGCGAGGCACCCGACACACCGCGGCGCCAACCATGACGGGGCGCCCGACGGTCTAGCGGCGATACGAGAGCCGCACGATGGGCTGGAACCAGGTCTCGACCAGCTCGTACAGAACCCCGATGATGCGGTCGAGCTCAGCCTCGGTGAGATGCTCGAGCGCGACCCGGCCGGTCAGGTAGAGGTCGCCGTCGGGGCCGATCGAGAACCGCGCGCCATACATGGTGTGGTTGCGCTGGAGCACGAAGCGGTACAGGTCGAGGTGGTTCGTCGGTGGGTCGGGGAGGAAGTAAACCTCGTAGCGCAGCGTGCGCTGGTGCAGGTCGAAGTAGATCGTCGTCGCGTCGCGGCCGTCGCACCCGAAGCGCACGTACCAGCGACGAAGCTCGGGGTCGTACTCGACGGTCTGGATGTACGACTCGGCCGCGACCGGTCCTTCGAGGTGAGCCGCGATCAGCGCGTGCGCGGCCCGCTCGCGTGCGTCGAGATCTTCCATCATTCCCGCTCGACAGGCCGCTCGGGCCACGCGCGCTGCGGCGCAAGGTACCTGCGCCGCGGACGCTCACTTGGCTCGCTCAGGCGCACTGCACGAGCTCGCGTGCACCCACATCGGTGTAGAGGCGACGCAGGCGGGCTGCGGTGATGCTCCACGCGTAGCGATGCGAGCGCGCAACCGCGGTCACACCCATTTGGGCTGCGAGCACGTCGTCCCCAAGAAGTCGCGCCACCGGCTCCGCGTAGTCCGGCGCGGCACGTCCGGGCACGAGGAAGCCAGTCTCTCCGTCGGCAATCAGCGATCGCAAGCCGCCCACCTCGGATGCCACCACCGGCGTCCCACAGGCTGCGGCTTCGAGTGCGACCAAGCCAAACGACTCGGTGCGCGACGGCACGATGCATACGTTGGCCGCGCGGTACCAGTCAGCGAGCGCGGCGTGAGGCTGCGGCGCAACCCAGCGGACACGATCCTCGACGCCGAGATCAGCCGCGAGCTCGTGCAGTCGCACCAGCTCGTGCGTCCCATCGGCTCCGCTCGGCCCCCCCACGACGACGAGCACCGCGCGCTCGTCGGCGAGTGCCGCGAGACAGCGCAGCGCGAGGTCGGCCCCCTTGAGCGGTTGGATCCGACCCACGAAGAGCAGCAGCGGCTCGGTGCCGAGCGAGAGCCGGCGGCGCGCCTCAGCGCGGTCGCCGGGCGAGAACATGGAGTGGTCGACGCCGGGAGGGATCACCTCGACGCGGGAGAGGTCGGCGTCGAGCGCCGCGACCAGCTCATCGCGCTCGTCGGTCGTCGACGCCACAACGCGATCGGTGCAAGCGACGACTTCACCCTCCACCCGGTGCCGCTCGGGCGGGTCGTCGCCCACGCCAGCCGCGGCCTTCGTGCGCGCCAGCGTGTGGAACGTGGTGACGAGCGGCAGGTCGAGCTCATGCTTGAGTCGGTGCCCGACCGCGCCGGAAATCCAATAGTGGGCGTGCAGGGCGTCGAAGTTGTCGGTGCCGGTGAGGTGGCGACGCCCGGCAACCACGAGCTCGTCCACCAGCGAGGGGAGCGCCTCCTTGGCCACGACGTCGCGGGGTCCCGCGTCGAGGTGCACTACCCGAAAGCCTGGTTCGACGTCGACGATCGGGGGCTGCTCGGCGTGCTCGGCGCGAGTGAGCACATCGCACTCGACACCGGCGCGGGCGAGTGCCGATGCCAGTGATTGGACGTAGACGTTCATCCCGCCACCGTCGCCGGCACCCGGTTGAGCGAGGGGCGACGTGTGCAGGCTGAGCATCGCGATACGACGAACCGACATGAGAACCCGAGTCTACGTTTCGGATTACCGGTTCTCGGCCTGGAACGACCGGTAGACCTCGATGAGGGCTTGCTTCTGCCGGTCGGTGAGCGTGGAGTCACGCAGGACCTCTTGTTCCACGTCCTGGTGCTCACCCCGAGCCTCGAGGATGCCGGCGCGCACGTACAGCGTCTCGGCTGAGATGCGCAATGCCTTCGCGATCTGCTGAAGGATCTCGGCGCTCGGCTTGCGCAACCCCCGCTCGATCTGGCTGAGATACGGGTTCGAGATCCCGGCGCGGTCGCTCAGGCTTCGGAGCGACAGCCGCGCGTTCCTCCGTTGGTCGCGGATGAACGATCCGAGGTCGCGCAGTCGTTGTTCGATCGCGTCGGGCACCGGCGTGCCGCTACCCGTGGTCGACCTTGTGCCGCTCCGTGAGGTCGGCCTCGATCGCGTCGATCACGCGGTGCAGGGCCCGGCGCTTCCCCGACACTTCCGTCTCGAGCTCGCGTAGCTGCTCGAGCGTCGAGCGAAGCTCCTCTTCGGAGAGCGTCGGCAGGTTCAAGAGCGTGGCATCGGTGATGAGTCGCTCGAGCCCCCGCCGCCACGGGATCACCGGGGCCGGACCGAGATGCCGCGGCAGACGGCTCGACGACTGCGAGGAACGGGGCGTGTCGTCCGCAAGGATCTGGGGAAGCGCGGCGATGAGGTCGCCAATCGATCCGCCTCGTGTGCGTCGGTCGAGCTCGGCTTCGACGATGTCGATGCGCGCCTGAGCGAGGCGGCGGACGTACGAGACCTCGGTCTCGACTGCGAGGCACTCCTCGTGCAGCGCGCGTACGCCATCGAGGTCGAGTCCGCCGAGGTCGTCGAGATACGACGGCTCGAGCATCACATCGAGGCGGCGTCGGTGGCCGGCCGGCATCCCGTCGAGAGTACCAGCGGGTCCGCGGGCGCCTGCTTCTTGGCGCGACCTGGCCAGGTGTGCCAACCGCCAGAATGGGGAAGAACCTCAAAGGAGGTTGATCGTGTTGAAGTACTCGTTGCCGGAGCTGGCGTACGACTACGGCGCGCTGGAGCCGCACCTTTCTGGACGCATCCTCGAGCTCCACCACGGCAAGCACCACAAGGCCTACGTCGACGGCGCCAACACCGTCTTGGAGAAGCTCGCGGACGCGCGCGAGTCCGGCGACTTCGGCTCGATCAACCAGTTGGAGAAGAACCTCGCGTTCCACTTGTCCGGGCACATCCTGCACTCGATCTTCTGGAAGAACCTCGACCCTGGAGGCGGCGGCAAGCCGACCGGCGAGCTCGCGTCGGCCGTCGACGACAACCTCGGATCGTTCGAAGCGTGCAAGGCGCAGCTCACCGAAGCGGCAATGAACGTGCAGGGGTCGGGTTGGGGTGCCCTGTCGTGGGAGCCCGTCGGGAAGCGGCTCATCGTCGAGCAGGTGTACGACCACCAGGGCAACGTCGGCCAAGGTGGTCCGCCCCTCCTCGTGCTCGACATGTGGGAGCACGCCTACTACCTCCAGTACGAGAACCGGAAGGCGGAGTGGGTCGGCGCGTTCTGGGAGCTCGTCGACTGGGACGACGTCGCCACCCGCTTCGCCAGCGCACGCAACATCGACCTCGCACTCGACGCGCAATAGGGTCGCACATCCCGCTCTCGGCGCTGCGCGCCGGGCCGCTCCCCTCCACCTCGGCGACCGGCCACCTGCGCCGCAGGGTACCTGCGGCGCGCTCGGTAGCCTCTGGCCCGTGAGCGGGGCCAACGCGGAGCAGCGGGCGTACTGGAACCGCGACGAAGCGCGTCATTGGGTCGAGCATCAGCGACGGTACGACGAGATGCTGGCGCCGTTCGGCGCCGCGCTCCTCGATGTGGCCGCGATCAAACCGAGCGAGCGTGTGCTCGACGTGGGCTGTGGCAATGGCGCAACCACGCGCGCCGCGGCGCGGGCCGCCAGCAGTGGATCGGCGCTCGGGGTCGATCTCTCTGAAGCAATGCTCGAGCGGGCTCGCGAGCTCGCAAAGGAAGAAGGCGTCACGAACGTCTCCTTCGAGGCGGGCGACGCGCAGACTCGTCAGTTCGACCCCGAGTTCGACTGCGCGATCAGCCGGTTCGGCGTGATGTTCTTCGACGACCCTGAGGCTGCGTTCGCCAACATCCGCAGCGGCTTGGTCCATCACCCCTGGTCGCCGTCGCAAGCTTCCGGCTCCCCGCAGAGCCCGTCGGCAAAGCCGCCACCTCTGCGAGCCGACGAGCGGGTGGCGTTCGTCGTCTGGCAGGAGCTCCTCGCCAACGAGTGGATGGCGGTGCCTGGTGCCGCCATCCTCGAGTTCGTCGAGCTCCCCAGCGCCGAGCCCGGTGCACCTGGCCCCTATGCGTTGGCCGACACTGACCGCGTGCGCGCCATCTTCGGCGCGGCGGGCTACCGCGACCTAGCGATCGGGCCGTTCTCGGCCCCGATGCTCGTCGGCGGCCGCGGCACCCTCGACGAGGCCGTCGCGTTCATGCGCAACACCGGCATGGCCCACGCCCTCCTCGATGACAAGCCGGCCGACGTGCAGGAGAAGGCACTCGCCGCAGTCCGAGACGCCTTGGAGCCGCGCACCACGGACGAAGGAGTGCTCCTCAGCGGGGCCGCCTGGCTCATCACCGCGCGGGCGTGATCAGCCGCCGCTGACGGGGGGGAGCACCGCGACCTCGTCACCGTCAGCCACGGGAGTGGCATCGCCCTCGGTCGGTTCATCACCGTTGAGCCAGACACGCGAGTGCTCCAGCACCTCGACGAACTGCGATCCGTATGCGGCGCGCGCGTGCGTGAGCACTTCGCCCACCGTCGCAGCCTCGATGTCCTCCGACGCGGTGCCCGCGGCGTCTCGCGCGGCTGCGAACAACCGCAGCCGAACCATCGGCACTGCGCTATTCGTCCGGCGGGCCGTCGACGATCTCGAGCTCACGCTCCAGCGCCGCGAGCTCGCGCTCGAGCGCTTCGAGATCGGTGAGGTCGCGATCCTGCTCCGGTTCCGGCTGCGGTCCCACGTGGGTCAGCGTAGGCCGTACTCAGATCCTTCCCGCTCTCGGCGCCTGCGGCGCCGGGCCGCTCCTCTCTACCTCGGCGAACGCTCGCGGCTCCCTCAGTCACCCGACAGGCGCAGCTCGAGCACCGCGCACTCCTCAGTGAGGATCTCCTGGAGCCGTTGGAGGCGCTCGCCGGTGTCATCGATCTCGAGCAGGTGCTGCGCATCGAGTGGGCCAACGGGCGCGAGCGCCGCCGCCTGGTACGACGCAAGCTGCGGGTCGTCGTCGAGCTGTACGTCGAGTGGCGCAGCGAGGTCACCGAGCTCGACGTGCATCGCGAGCACTCGACGGAGGAGCGCGCCGACATCGCTGACGAGGTCGAGCGAGCCCGACGTCGTCGTGTCTTCGAGTCGTGCGACGCGAGCGAGCGGGTAGGGATCGTCGGCCAGCCATTCAAGCACCCGCAGTCGTTCCGTCCCTACGTTGACGAGCACCCAGCGGCCGTCCTCGAGCTGTCCGGCCTGCACGATGCGCGCCACCGTTCCGACGTCGAAGCGCGTGTCGCCGCCACCCACCTCGTGACCGCGTTCGATGAGCACCACGCCGAACTCACGATCACCGGCCAGGCATCGCTCCGTGAGCTCGCGGTAGCGCGGCTCGAATACATGCAGCGGGAGCACGGCGTTCGGAAACAGCACCGAACCGAGCGGGAACATCGGCAGCGACTCGCTCACCGCGGTCAGTTCGCCCGCGCGCGGTATGCCGCCGCGTCCCGCTCGACCCGACTCGCGGCCGGACCGTCGAGCTCATCGGCGATCGCGGCAAGCTCGATAGCGGCTTCTTCGAATCGACCCAGCGTGCCGAGCAGCGCGGCCGCCTCGCGTCGCTCGCTGGGCGAGACACCGGGCACTCGCAAACGAAGCCTCACCGCCCAGACCGCGCTCACCGGGTCGAGCAGCACGTATGACCGCACGAGGTTGGCGAGCATCCGAGCGAGGATCGCGTGCGAGCCCACCGGCTCGAGATACTCGGAGAGGAACGCCGCGTCGCCCTGCGTCGCGCTGAACCGCTCACGGCATCCGTCCTCATCCAGGCGCTCGCCACCGTGAAACGGGTCGAAGAACGTGCCGGTCTCGGCGCGCACGAGGAAGTGCCCCGGCATGCCGATCCCCACGAGACCGAGTCCGAGTCGCCGGCCGACTTCGATCATGAGGACGCTTAGCGTGATCGGAAGCCCAAGCCGCCGGTCGAGCACCTCATCGAGGAGCGAATTCCGTGGGTCCGAGTACTCGACCGAGTTGCCAACGAAACCGCGCTCGACGAACAAGTACGTGGAGAGCGCGTCAGCGGCGGGTGGAGCGCCGGCCGCGAGCTCGTCGAGGCGCGCGAGCTGTTCCTCGACGTCGACGCCGTGATCGTGCGCGGCGATGAGGAGCGCGGCCTCGTCGAGCGGCACGTCTTGATCGGCGCGCTGCACGATCTCGGTGAACCGCTCGGTCGGATCCATCCGGTGCGACGGTACACTCGCCGGTGTGCCACCCGATCTGCGCGAGGAGATCTCGACGCGCCTGCGTCGGGTACACCAGCGGCTGACACCCAAGCGCGCTGCGATCGTGGACGTGCTCGCAGCTGCCACTCGGCCGCTCGCGCTCCCCGAGATCCTGGACGCCGGCGACGGGCTCGCGCAGAGCTCGGTGTACCGAAATCTCGTGGTGCTCGAGCAAGCCGGCGTGGTCCACCGAATCGTGACCAACGAGTTCGCTCGGTTCGAGCTCGCAGAGGAGCTCACCGGTCACCACCATCACCTGATCTGCACGAGCTGCGGAGCCGTCGAGGACGTGCCGGCGTCGTCAGGCTTGGAAGCGTCGCTCGCCGACGCGGTGGCGCTCGTCGAGAGCACCACGGGCTTCCGAACGAAGGCGCACCGCATCGACCTCGTCGGCCTCTGCCGACGCTGCGTCTAGGCCTACTCTCCGAACAGCGACCGCCCGGCGACGAGACGGGCGACGACCTCTTTGACGTCCGCGGCCGCGATCTCACCGGAATACCGCGCTGCGACCGTGCCGTCGGCTGCGACGAACACGAAGTAGGGGAAGCTGTTCCCCCCGAACGCTTCGAGTGCACGCGACCGCGCATCGTCGGCCAGGATCGGCTTGAACGGCCAGCCCTCGCGCTTGAGCCACTTCGACGGCGGGTAGTTCGGGTGGACCTCGCTGGTGCCGGTGGCGATGGTGTCGACCTCGACGCCCTCGATGCTCCCCTGCTTGGCCAGCTTCACGATCAGCGGCACCTCGTCCTGGCAATGCGGACACCAGTGCGCGAGGAAGACGACGATCCTCGGCCCATCGCTCGGGCCGACCGTGACCGACTTGCCGTTGAACCCTTCGCCCACGAGCGTCGGCGGTGTGCGCCCGACGGCCGGGTCGTCGGCCGTGCCGAAGGTGTCGGCGTCGGGCGTAGGAAGGCGAGAGCCCTCCACCTTCACGCGGGGGCCCACCTCCTGCTTGGCGCCGAGCGCCGGTGCGGCCCAAACGCCGAGCGCGAGTCCGGCGGCAAGGAAGACGGCGAGGGATCGGGTGGCGGGGGTCATGGCGATGTCTCCGGGTCGTGGCGCTGGCCGATGAGCAGCAGGGCGCCGATGAGCAGGAAGGCACTCAGATCCATGAACGCCAGCGTGATGTACCCGAGTTCCTCGAAGTAGGGCACGGCGCACGGCGCCACGATCGAGCACGACGTGGAATCGGACAGCGACGGCACGCGCTCGACGAGCCAGTGGTAGAGCGCGAGCGGCGCGCCCAGGACCACGAACGGCGCCGCGTACCAGAGGGCCGAGCGGTCGCGCCGGAGCATGCCCACCGCGAGGATCGCCGCGAGCGGGTACATGCAGATGCGCTGGTACCAACAGAGATCGCACGGCACGAGGTCCTTGACCTCGGAGTAGAAGAGGCTGCCGAGGGTTGCGACGATTGCAACCACGAGCGCGAGCCTGCGAGCGCCAGGCGCGACGAGCTCAACGACGCGACGAGAGAGACGTTGGCCGCCGGCGCGTGAAGCGACTCCGAGACCCACGAGCGCGACGAATGCCGCGTTGGCGATGAGCGTGAGCGCCGTGAAGAAGGAGTTCGCGGTGTCGAGATCGACCACTGGCCTATCTGTCGCCGATCTCGATCTCGGTACGCATGGTGCGCTGGGTGAACTCTGAGACGACCGCCTTGGCCGTGATCTGCCACTTCCCGGCGATCGGGACCGAGAAGCCTGCTGCCGTGTAGTGACCGGCGCTGATCCGCTCGAGCGGCACCTCGATGCCGGCGATGTCATCCTCCGGAAGCGCGAACGTGATCGTCAGATCCTCCACATCCTTGGGCTTGCCGCCCGGTGTCAGCGCGCTGACGTGGACCGCGTTCTGTCCGCGCCGACCGGGGACGACCACGATGTCGACCCACACATCACTCGACTTCAGCGTGATCCCCACGGCGTTGCCGGCCTCGAGGGCAGCCGCGCCCTTCGCGGGCGGCGCGTTGACGAGCAGCGCGGTCACCACGAGGACGACGACGGCCACCCCGACCTCGCCCCAGACGGATCGACGGAGCCGGCCAGACTCCCACGCCTCGTATTCCGCGATCTCTTCCTTGGTCGGCTCCGGCTCGAGATCGTCGTCGGAGCCTCCCGCCACAACCGGCACCCGGCCCCCCGTGGGCTCGCGGGCCGGGTACAGGAACCTCACGATCTCCCGGCTGAACGTGGCGAGCATCAGGAGCCCGGCGAATAGCAGGACCTTGATGATCAGCATCCGTCCGTACTCGGTGCTCCGCAGCGCGGTCAGGTTTCCCACTTGGCGCCACGCCTGGAACGCGCCGGTGGCGACGAGAACCGCGACGCACCCGAACGCGAGCCGGGACCACCGTCGCACCGGCTGCTCCATCTCGGCGACGGTTGCGTGCCGCCGCAGCACCACGACCGCGAGCGCGACGAGCCCGCCGACCCACAACCCCATGGCGAGCACGTGCACCGTGTCGGTGACGACCGCCAGCTCCACGAGATCCCCGCTGCTGGCGTGGCCGGACAGTCCCGGTGTCGCGGCGATCAGCACCGCGAACAGCGCCGCCGCTCCGAGCCACGGCCGGGAAATCGGCCGCGGCTCGTCTCCGTCGCGCGCGAGGAGGGCCCGGATGATCGGGATGGCGAGCAACAAGAGTGCGAGCCGCGCCACGCCCATCTCGCCGTAGCGCACGTCGAGCGTCTCGTTGATCAACGTCGACTTGAACATGTCACCGAGCCCGACGCCGGCCGCATACGCGCCGTAGACGAAGAAGCCAAGCGCGGTGGCGATCGTCGTCATGGCCCAGCCGATCCACACGAGGCGTCGGTTGGCTCTCGACGCACAGGCCCGATCCGAGACGATCACACCGAACGCCGCACACCCGATCATCAGGGCCAAGCCCGAGAAGAGCAGCCAGCGCGTGAATCCGTACAGCGCACCCACCGCTTGGTCGCCGCTCTCAATGCCAAGCAGGCGCTCGGCCAGCGCCTGCGCGCGTGGGCTCGATGCGTTGCCGGCGTTTCCAACCTGGAATGTGAATGCTCCCGTCACGGGATGGGAGTCGGACGACGAGACGCGATACGTGACGGCGTACGAGCCGTTCTTCAGCTCATCCAGCGGGAGCGTCACGAGGTTGTTCCGGGTCTTCACCTCCCCGGCACCGACTCGCTTGCTGTCGGAGTCGTAGACGCGGATCGCATCGAACGACGCGTCGACCGGTTCAGAGAAGCTCAGCGAGATGCTCTTCGGCGAGGTCTGCAGCACCTCGCCGGGCGCGGGATTCGACTCCAAGAGCGACGCGTGCGCAGATGCCGGGCCAGCTGCGATGATCACGAATGCGACGCCGAGGAGCGCGACCACGCCGACGCGGCGGATGTCCTTGGGTCGGATGTTGGTTGCGATCATCAGCCGTCCATGCCGGGAGACGTCGAGCCGCACCAGTATCGTCGCTCGTCGTGGTCCGGTTCGTGCGGGTGGCACGTACGACGGCACTCACCGGGCTCCTCGCGATCAGCGCGTTGGTCCTCGCGGCGCCGCCCGCCGCCGCGCACGGGCTGGGCGGGGTCCAACCGACGCGCTCGCCATCGGCGTCGGGATCGGCGTGGTGATCGTCGCCGCGCGCCGGGGCGCGCCGAATCCCGACACGCGACGCATGGTGGCTATCCGTCGTTCGCGGGTGACGCATGGAGGCCGCTGACCGCCGATTCGCAGTCGTGGCACTCGAGCTCCAGGGTTGCGTGCTCGATCCCGAATCGCTCCGCCAACATCGCTTTGAGCGCGTTCCCCCTCGCTTGCGCGTCGTGCAGGCTCGGCTCTCCATCGAGCACCACGTGGACCGAGAGTGCGGGCAGATCGGTACCGAGCTCCCACACGTGAAGGTGGTGAATCGCCTCGACGTTCGGTGCGGAGATCAGCGCCTCGTGGAGCGCATTGAGGTCGAGACCGCGCGGGGCGCCTTCCAGCAGGACGGTCGTGGTGTCCCTGAGCAGACGCCACCCGCTCACGATCACGAGCACACCGATCAGGATCGACGCAATGGGGTCGGCACGGGTCGCGCCGAACGCGACCACCGCCACGCCCGCCAGGACGGCGCCACCCGACCCGGCGGCGTCGGCAGCCATGTGGAGCCAGGCGCCGCGAAGGTTGAGCGACTGGCCGCGGAGACGGGCCAACACGACGGCACACGACAAGTTCACGACCAAGGCGACCGACGCCAACGCGATCACGCCGACACCTTCGACCGCGTCAGGCGAGTCGAGTCGATGAGCAGCTTCGATGAACACCCACACGGCGACACCGATCAAGAGCACCGCGTTCAGCTGCGCCGCGAGTGCCTCGGCCCGCAGCAACCCATAGGTGTGGCGGCGCGACCCGGGGCGCTCCACCATCGTCTGCGCGATGAGCGCGATGCAGAGGGCGGCGACATCGGAAGCCTGGTGCGCGGCGTCGGCCAGCAGCGCGAGCGACGAGAAGGCAAGGCCTCCCGCGATTTCTGCAACGAGCAGACACGCGTTGAGCCCGAGCACCATCCAGAGCACACGACGGACGTCCGCGGACTGCGCGTGCGGGCGCACATGGGAGTGACCGTGAGCCGCCGTCACAGGTCGACGCTACTGCGCGGCACTGAGGTGACCGACCGTCCGACCCCGACCGTGCAAGGATTCGGCTCCTCAACGTTCGAAGGAGGGCACCATGCTGACGGCCGGCGGACGTTCGCGGCGCTCCATCGTCGTATCTGTCCTGGCGCTCGGTGCACTTCTGCTCGCATGCGCGCCCGCGGCTGCGCACGTCGAGCCCGACCCGAACCGCGTCGAGCCGGGCGACGCCGTAACTGTCGCCTTCCTGGTGACACACGGCTGCGACGAGTCGCCGACCGTGAAACTGACGTTCAAGATCCCGAAGGGCGGCACGGACGTCGCGCCGGAGGACAAGGACGGCTGGGAGGCCGCGAAGCAGGGCAAGACCGTCGTCTTCGAGGGCGGGCCACTCGACACCGACACCGAGGACAGCTTCGCCATCGGCTTCACCGCACCCAACAAGAAGACGCTGCTGGTGTGGAAGGTCGTGCAGAAGTGCGAAGACGGCGTGATCCGGTGGATCGACACGTCGGAAGGGGCCGAGGAGTCACCGCCCGTGGTCGGGGTGGGCAAGGACGCACCCGAGGAGCACGGGGAAGAAGCCGAAGAGACCGGTCACTGACCCGCAGCGCTCAGGCGAAGCCGACCTCCGCGCTTGCCATGAACTGAGAATCACTCTTAGAATTAGTCTCATGACCGCCACCGCGGCGCCTGCGCTCAAGGCCGAAGGCGTCTCCTACACGTATGGCCGCGAGCCTGTGCTCGTCGACGTGGCGCTCACGGTCGCTCCCGGCGAGTTCTGTGCCCTTGTGGGGCCCAACGGTTCCGGCAAGTCCACGCTGGTTCGCATCCTCCTCGGGCTCCTGACCCCCGCTGCCGGAACCGTCCGCTGTCTCGGTGTCGAGCCCGGGCACGTCCCCGACCGGTGGCGCATCGGCTACGTGCCCCAGCGCCACGCCCTGGCTCCGGCACTTCCGGCCACCGTCGAGGAGGTCGTGGCGACCGGACGGCTCGCACGGCGCGGCTGGTGGCGCCGCCCGACGGGCGCCGATCGCGAAGCCGTCCAACACGCGCTCGAAGCGGTCGCGCTCGCACCGTTCGCTCGGCGTGCGGTCGGTTCACTGTCGGGAGGCGAGCAGCAACGGGTGCTCATCGCCAAGGCACTCTCGAGCGAGCCCGCGCTGCTCGTGCTGGACGAACCGGTCGCCGGCGTCGACGCGGCATCACAACGAGAGTTTCGCGACTCCGTCGTGCACGAGGTGCGCGAGCACGGCGCCGCGGTTCTGCTCGTGACCCACGAGCTCGGGGCGGTCGCGAACGACCTCGACCACGTGCTGGTGCTCAAGCGCTCGATCGTGTTCGATGGCAAGCCCACCGAGCTCGCGGCGCGCGGCGTGAGCCTGGGTGTGCACACAGACGACCTGCCGCTCTGGCTCGAACGCCTCACGTGAGCGTGCTTGCGGCACTGCCGCTGCCCTGGCCGTTCGACACCGAATCCACCCAGCTCGCGCTCGGTGCCGGCGCGATCGTCGCCGCGTGCTCGCCGCTGATCGGCGTCTTCATCGTCCAGCGCCGTCAATCCCTGATGGGTGACGGAGTCGGTCACGTCGCATTCGCCGGGGTGGCCGCGGGGTTCCTCCTCGAGGTGTGGCCCGTGTGGACCGCGTTGGGCTTCGCGATCGTGGCCGCGCTCGTGATCGAACTGCTCCGCAGTCGCGGGCGCGCGACGGGCGACCTCTCGCTCGCGCTCGTCTTCTACAGCGGGTTGGCGGCGGCGGCAGTGATGATCGGCAAGTCCGACGTGAGCCACGAACGCATCGAGAACTACCTCTTCGGCTCGATCCTCGACCTCGGCACTGACGATCTGCTGACGATCATCGGGCTCGGGATCGCAATCTTGGTGGTCCTGGCGATCGTGGGGCGGGCGCTGTTCGCGATCTCGGTGGACGAAGAGGCGGCTCGTGTGACCGGCTTACCGGTCGACGCGTGCAATGCGACCCTCTCCGTGCTGACCGCGGTGACGATCGTGGCTGCGATGCGTGTGCTCGGGATCTTGCTCGTCGCCGCGATGATGGTGCTCCCCGTGGCGTCGAGCCGGCTCGTCGCCCGCTCGTTCCGCGGCACGGTGGTCTTCGCGGTTGCCGTCGGCGTGGTCGCAGCGGTCGGCGGGCTCGCCGCCGCCCGGGCGTGGGATCTCGAGGCGGGTGGCTCGATCGTGCTGTGCGCCGCGGTGCTCTACGCGATCGTGGCGGCTACCGGGCTGGCTCAGCAGACGGCGCGCACCGACGGGTAAGGGTTCACCGCCGAGCCGTGGCCCGGGTGGATCTCGAAGTGGGTATGGGTTGCGGTGTAACGGGCGTCGCCCGTGTTGCCGACGTACCCGATCACCTCGCCCTGCGCGACCCGGCGGGCACCGCCCTCGTACGAGTCGAGGTGGAAGTAGTAGTAGAGGTTGCCGTCGTCGCCGCTCAGATAGGCGCCGTTGCCCGACGTGCCGCCCGACTTGAACTGCACATTGCCCGACACCACCGCAACGTTCGGCGTGCCGCGGGCGGCCATGAGGTCGACGCCCTGGTGGCGACCTTGGTGACGGGGCGCGCCCCACGAGTCGATGAAGGTGACGGCGCCGCGGATCGGGCAGATGATGCCGCCGACGACGGCACCCCCCGAGACGCCACCGCTGCGGTTGCTCGCTGACCGCGCGATCGAGGCGGCGATCTCTTGTGCGCGCTGGGCCTCGGCCTGGAGTCGCAGGTACTCCTCGAGCTCGTTGAGCGCGGTCTGGGCTGCTCCGAGCCGTGCTTGCACCTGGGCCTGCTCCACCTCGGCCGCGGCGAGCGCGTCCTCCTGCTCAGCCCGCCGCACTTCGAGGGCCGTGTGCTGCTCTTCGAGCAAGACGGTGAGCTTCGCGAGCCGCTCGATCGCGTTGTCCTCGCGCCGCTTGGTGTTCCCCAGCATCTTCTCGCGGCGAACGCCGTCGAGCGGATCAGCGTCGGTGAGGAAGGCCTCGCCCTGGAGCGCGCCGCGGCCGGTGTACGCGGCGACCGCGCGCTGCTCCGCGATCAGCTGGAGGCCCTCGGCCTCCTCACGGTTCTTGCGGATCTGCTCCCGGAGTGCCGCGATCTCCTCGGTCACCTGCTCGTAGCGCCCGATCGCGGCCTCGTACTCGGCGGCTGCGGCGTCGGCGGCTTGCTGGGCGGCGATCACCTTGGCCTTGGCGTCGTCGAGGGCGCTGGCCGCTGCTGGCCCTGCGGCCGCTCCCACCACCGCGGCCGACAGGGCCAAGCTCGCCAGCAGCGCCACGGATCGGCGCCCCCACCGGCGTACAGGTGGCACAGGGGTAACTCCGGGCAGCGTTGGAAACATCGGCAACATCATGGGGGCGCGTCCCGACGACGGGGTCGTCGGGAGCCGCCCAGGGTACGCGTCGCTCGCTACCCGGCACAACGCCCACTGACCCGGCACCTTTCGCCCCTTCCGTCGGTAGCCTGCCGCTCTCCCGCTCACGGCGCTCCGCGCCGGGCTGCTTGGGCCACGGCTACCTGCGGCGCGCTCGGTAGCCTCCGGCTCATGCGACTGGCCGGGGAGCGCGCGCTGGTGACCGGCTCCACATCCGGCATCGGCAAGGGCATCGCCGTGGCGTTCGGCGCCGAGGGAGCCGCGGTCGCCGTCCACGGGCGCAATGCCGAGCGCGGGGCCGCCGTGGTGGAGACGATCCGCGCCGCGGGCGGCGAGGCCGAGTTCTTCCCCGCCGACATCGCCGACGAGGGCGGATGCGGCTCGCTGGTCAAAGCGGTGGCCGCGTGGGCCGGCGGGCTCACCGTCCTCGTGAACAACGCCGTCGGAGGCTCCCTCTCGGGGGTCGAGACGCACGATTCCAAGATCGGCGACATGGACACCGCCCACTGGGAGTCGGCGCTGCGGATGAACGCGACGGCGCCGATGTGGCTGTGCCGCTCGGCGATCCCGCAGATGGTTGCGGCCGGTCATGGCTCGATCATCAACGTCTCGTCGCGCCAAGCGGAGCGCCCGAGCGGAGGCCTCAGCGCCTACGCGGCGAGCAAGGGCGCCATGAACGCGCTGACGCGCGCCGTCGCAGTCGAGTATGCGGCCGACGACATCCGGTGCAACACGATCAGCCCTGGTTATGTGCTCAACGAACGACGCGACGCCGACATCACGCCCGAGCGTCGGGCGCGGTTCGAAGGAATGCACCTCACTCGTCTCGGTGAGGCGAGCGACGTCGCGCACGCCGCCGTGTACCTCGCGAGCCAGGAATCGGGGTTCCTGACCGGCATCAACCTCCAGCTCGACGGCGGCAGCAGCATCGCTCGGGCCCTCGTCATCGGGTGAGCGCCATGCACCCCCGAGTCTCGCTGTCTGCCATCTCGTCGTTCGCGTGGACGCTCGACGAGGACCTCGCCTTCTACGAGCGCGCTGGCGTTACGTCAATCGGCGCGTCCCTCGCGAAGCTCGAGGCTGCGGGCCTCGAAGCCGGCGCGCGACGCCTCCGTGACGCCGGCCTGCGCGTGTCGAACCTCATCGGGATCGGCCCCTTCAGGCTCGACAATCCCCACCAGTGGCCCTCCCAGCGTGATCGCGTCCGCGGCGCAGTCGACGCGGCCGAAGCCGTCGGAGCGGAATGCATGATCCTCACAACCGGCCCCGCGCGTCAGCTCCCATGGGAGGACGCGGCCGACGCGCTCGAGGCCGCGCTCACTCCCGTGATCGAGGACGCCCACGCCCGCGGCATCCCGTTCGGGTTGGAGCACACGAACTCGCTGCGCGTCGACGTCGGGTTCATCCACTCGCTCCACGACTGCGTCGACGTGGCTCGGCGCCTCGGCATCGGCGTGTGCGTGGAGACGAACGCATGTTGGGCCGAGCGCGGTCTGGCCGATACGGTCCGCGACGGTGTCGACACGTTTCGCATCGTCCAGGTGAGCGACTACGCCATCGGCACGCTGTCGACCCCCAACCGCCTCGTTCCCGGCGACGGCGATATCCCGTTCGAGCGCATCCTCGGGCAGGTGCTCGACGCCGGCTACACGGGCTGCTTCGACCTCGAGCTCATCGGCCCGAAGATCGACGAAGAGGGCTACGAGCAGGCCTGCACACGTTCGGTGCGCGCGCTCGGCGAGATCCTCACGAAGCTCGGGGTGTAACGGTCAGAGAACCCACTCGACGGGGCCGAGGTGGAACGAACAGTTGGCGAGGAGCCGCTCGTCGCCGCCGGGCCAGATGGTCAGCCGCAGCTCGGGGTACGAGAGATCTCGGCGGGGTTCGAGGCGCAGCCAGGCCAGCGGTGCGCGTTCGGTCGCGGCTGAGCCCGCGTGTTCGAGCACGTCGCGCACGGCGTGCCGCAGATCGCCGCTCAGGTACTGCCACATGATCGAGTGGAACACGACGGTGGCATGACCGGCCGTTGGTTCGGCCAACTGGGTTGCGAGCCATCCGGGTGCGCTCGCGCGATCGATCGGCGCCGGCACCGTCGCCGCGATGGCGATCGCCGCGGCCGTTCGCTCGAAGCGCTCGGACTGATCGGGCCACACGTAAGAGAGGAGCGTGGTCCGGCCGTCGGGCGCCGACACGTCGACGGGGTCCACGTCGCAGCCGCGCCGCGACGCGACCGTCAGCGGGGCGTCGAACGGCGGGATGCCAGACGGCCAGTATCCGAGGAACTGCACGCGCGAGTCGACCCTCCCGAAGCCGGCGTCGCCCTGCTCGTAGCGGAAGTGGTCGAAGCGCAGGTTCAGGCCCGCGCTCGTTCCAATCTCGAGGACACGTACGGGCAACCCGGTCTCTGCTGCGATCACGAGGAACCCGCCGATGAGCGACGCCGATCGACCGACTTCGTTGGTCTGCGGCGGCCGCGTCAAGGCATCGGTGAGGGCGGGCGGCGGCTCGTCGATCAACGCACGGAGCGCCGCCCACGTCGCGTCGGCATCGCCGTCTCCACCCGTCGACGGGAGATGGCGGGCGAGCTCGGGTGCGTCACCGACCAGCGCGAGGCGGTGGGCGCCACCGAGCACGCGCAAGGGGTAGGCATCTCCGATCTTCGAATCCACGTGCGCCGCGAGCAGATCGAGCGTTGGACCTTCGTGATCGACGTCGTCGGCCATGCGATCGCACATCGCACCCCAGAGCGACGATCCCAGGTCTCGGCAGGCCGCGCCCTGGAACCGGAACAGCTCGGCGAGCGCATCGCGCGGTTCGGTCAAGCCCGCGGACCCCATTCCGTCCGTGCCGCTTGCACGACGGCGACCGGTGCCCCCTGCGCGGCCTCGGCCAGCTCGAAGTAGCGCTCCGGGAACTCGATCACCTTCCCGTCGGTGCCGACCAGGAGCTGGAGAACCCAGGCGCGAGCGAGCGAGCGACCACTCGTCGCGTGGACGAGCCACTGGTCGAGGATCAGCGACTTCCCGCGCCGTTGATCGACGCGCGTCGCGCCGACATACCGCTCGTGCATCCACCCCTCGCTGTCGTACGACACATGGAGCTCGCGCACGACCAACGTGAGCCCTTGCCGTCTCACGTAGCGCGGCCATTCGGGTGCGAACCGCGCGGCCACATACGCGATCCGGAGATCGTTGAACATCCGGACGGCCGCGGTGTTGTTGAGGTGATCTTGGAACTCGTCGGCGTCGTCAGGCTCCGGGATCACATCGAAGATGGTGGTGAACCCCTCGGCGCGAAGCGTGTCGACACCGGCCGAGGGTTGCGGATCGCCTTGCACGATCCCGCGCACCGGCCACGGGTTCTGCCAGTCGGCTCCGTCGCCGCGTTTCTCCGGGGTGGTCACGACCACATGAAGGTGCCGCCGTCGACCATGAACGTGTGGCCGGTGAGGTAACGGCAGGCATCGGTGCAGAGGAAGTGCGCAATCGGACCGATGTCGGTCTCGGGATCGCCGTTGCGGTGCATGGGACAGGTCCGCATGAACTCTTCGTAGTGCTCGCTGCCGGCGGCGCGGGGTGGCGCCGCGGCCGGTGCGATCACATTGACCACGATGCCGTCAGCCGCCCACTCGCGCGCCGCCGTGCGACTGAGACCGCGGATCGCCTCCTTCGACGCGTTGTACGCGCCGAAGCCGGCGCCGCCGACGCGACCCATCGACGACCCGAAGTTCACGATGCGGCCCCAACCGGCCTTCTTCATGTGGGGATAGACGGCCTGCATCGCCCACATCGTCCCGAGCACTCCGGACCGGTAGAACACGTCGAGGTCGTCGGCCGCGGCTTCCGCCACCGGCGCGTTCGGCCGGAAGGTCTGTGCGTTGTTGATGATCCCGTCGACCTTGCCGAACGCGTCGACGGTCTTGGTCACCATCTCGTTGATGCGCCCTTGGTCGCGGATGTCCACCTCGACGCCGAGGTTGGGCGCGCCGAACGACGTGAGCTCGTCGCACGTTCGCTGGAGCTTCTCCCCCTGGTAGTCGGCGACAACCACGGTCGCGCCGGCCTTGCCGAGGTGGTGCGCCATGCCCCGGCCGACACCTTGGCCCGATCCGGTGACGATGATCACCCGACCCTCGACGGAGTGCACAGCGCGGCTGTCGTCGGGCGTGATCTCGGGGTGCAGCAAGGTTCTCCTTGGGTTGCGCTAGCGGCCGATGAGCTCGACGAGTACGCCGTCGGGGTCGCGCACCGTCGCCATCACGACGGCCGTGCCGTCGGGCGCGGGGAGCTCGATGCGCCGCGCCTCGCCGCCGAGCTCAAGCTCCGAGAGGCGGGCGAGTACCGCGTCGGTGTCACCGACATAGAACGAGAGCAAGAAGAAGCCAACGTGTGGCTTGTCGGGGAGGACCGGCGCCGTCTCCATGCCGTCGGGGAAGGACACGAGCTCGACGACACCCGCGTCAGGCGCGGCGGGATCGCCGAGGAACACCGAGTGCAGGCGGGAGGAGGAGGCGTCGAACAACGCTGGCCAATCGCCGTCGAACTCGCTGTCCATGATCACTTCGAGCCCGAGGCCGTCACGGTAGAAGCGCAGCGACGCCTCGAAGTCCTGCGCGCAGATCGCGCTGTGATGCACTCGGCCCGCCACGGCGCGGAGGTTACCGTCCGCGCCGCAGGTAGCCTGCGGCGCAGGTAACCGTTCGCCGAGGTGGAGGGGTGGGCCCAGGCGCGCAGCGCCGAAAGCGGGAGTGGGCCGCTAGCCCGATGGCGCCGCGCCTAGCCTTTCGCTCCGTGCCGACCGTCTTCACGCGCATCATCGAAGGCGAGATCCCAGGAACGTTCGTGTGGCACGACGACGAGTGTGTCGGTTTCCTGTCGATCAACCCCGTCAATCCCGGCCACACGCTCGTGGTGCCACGTGCTGAGGTCGACCATTGGCTCGATCTCGAGCCCGCACTCGCGGCGCACCTCATGACCGTTGCTCAGACCGTCGGCCGGGCCGTGCAGCATGCGTTCTCTCCGCTTCGAGTCGGACTGCTGATCGCGGGACTGGAGGTACCGCACACGCACCTGCACGTGATGCCGATCCATGCCGGGGAGGCCGATCTCCATCTCGACCGCGCCAGCACCGCCACGCCCGACGAGCTGGCTGCCAGCGCCGAGGAGCTCCGCGCCGCGTTGCGCGACGCCGGTGCCACGGGAGTCAGCGAGCTGTAGCAGCGCGTTCCCGGCGCCGACCGACGAACGTGGCCGACCCGAGGATGAACACGCTGGCGAGCAAGACCATCGAGGACAGCACCTGGATCTGCGGCGGGACCGCTCGCAGGGTCGATCCGTAGATGTAGAGCGGGAACGTGACTTCGTTCCCCGCGTTGAACAACGTGATGATGAAGTCGTCGAGCGACAGCGCGAAGCTCAAGAGCGCGGCCGCCATGATCCCGGGGATCATCAGGGGGAACGTGACCTTTGTGAACACACGCACTGGCCCCGCGCCGAGGTCCATCGCCGCATCCTCGAGCGTCCAGTCGAAGCCGCGCAGACGGGCCTTGACACAGAGCGCCACGAAGCTCACGCAGAACATGACGTGGGCGATCACGACGGTTCCGAACCCACGTTGTTGCGGCGCGAACGGGTAGGCCTGCGCGAGGAAGAGGCTCGCCAACGAAGAGCCGAGGACGATCTCGGGTGTCGTCAGCGGCAGCACCAGCAGCAGATTGACGATGGCGCCGCCTTTGAAGCGGTAGCGGGTCAACGCGAGGGCCACGAGCCCACCCAGAACCACGGCCGCCGCGGTGGCGATGGCCGCGATCTCCAGGCTGAGCACGAACGCGTCGACGAGCCCCTGCTCGGCGAAGGGATGCGCCCAGTTGTCGAACGTGAAGCCGTCCCACTCGATGTTGTAGTTGCTCGTCTCGTCGTTGAAGCTGAACGCGACGATCACCGCGATCGGTGCGAAGAGGTAGAGGAGCCCGAGTCCCGCGTAGAAGCTGAGGAGAGAGGAGCCGATTCGCCGCAACCACGGCGGTGGGAAGGACCGCTGCACCTCGACGGGGGCATTGGCCGGAGTGGGGCTCGTGATGGCCGCGCTCATCCCGTGAGGTCCTCCGTGCCGAGCACCCTGGCGTAGATCAGGACCGCAACGGTGATGATCGCCATGAGCACGAACGACAGTGCTGCCGCGGTCGGGTAGTCGAGCTGCACGAGGAACTGGTTCTGCACGACGTTGCCGATCATCAGCGTGGTCGGCGACCCCAGCAGCTCGGCGTTGATGAAGTCGCCGGCGGCGGGGATGAACGTGAGGAGGCTGCCCGCGAACACGCCGGGCAACGACAGTGGCAGCACAACCTTCCGGAACGCTCGTGCCGGCGTGGAGTAGAGGTCGCGGGCCGCGTCCACGAGGCTCCGGTCGATCTTCTCGAGGCTCACGTAGATCGGGAGCACCATGAACGGCAGGAAGTTGTAGGTGAGCCCACCGATCACGGCACCCGGTGTTGCGAGCAGGCGGTCGGAGTCACCCATGAGCCCGAGGCTCTGGAGCAGGTCGACGACCGGTCCATCGTCGAAGAGGATCGTCTGCCAGGCGATGGTCCGGATCAGGTACGTCGTGAAGAACGGCACCACGACGAGCCCGAGCAACAGGTTCTTGTACGCGCCACCGCGAAACGCGATGACGTACGCGAGCGGATAGCCGATCGCGATGCACAGCAGGGTCGCGATGCCCGCGTAGAGGAACGACCGCTGGAAGTGATCGCCCCAGCCGTCGATCGTGCTCGTAACGATGTAGGCGCCGAAGAAGACGCCGACGAGCGCGCCGATCAGCAAGCGTCTGGCGCGCGCGTTCTGCCAGACGCCCCGGCGCACGAAGACGATCCCGACACAAACAGCCAGTGCCACGAGTGTTGCAATGAACGCGATTCGCATCGCGTCCTGGAACTGCGGGCCGAAGGTGTCGAACGCCTCGGAGAAGTTGTCCCACTTCCATTCGAAGTCGAGGTCCGACGGCACGAACCGCTCCGGCTGGTTCGAGAGCGCCGTCCGGAAGAGGAACGCGACGGGAACGAGGAAGAACAGGAGGAGCCAGAGGACCCCGGGACTGAGCAGCCCATACGGCGCGAAGCGACCGCGCTTCCGCGTCGCCCCGACCGCGCCGGCCATCAGCTCAGCACGCGCGGGTCAAGCGCCGGTGATCTCCGCGTACCGCTCGTCCCACTTCTCCTCGTCGTCGGGATCCAGGAGCGGGAACTGCACCAGGCGCTCCAGGACGTCCGCCGGAGGAAAGAAGATCGGATTCTCCGCTGCCTCGGGGTTGATGGCTGCGAGCTCGTCGGTGATGTCGGCAACCGGTGAGTTGTAGGTGGTGTAGTTCGCGACCCGCGCCGCGTTCACGGGGTCGTAGAAGTAGTCGCACCATGCCGCGACCTGCTCCTGGCGCTCGGACGTCGCCACCATGCACATCACGTCAGCCCAGTAGCCGTGACCCCCCTCGTCCGGCACATAGAACCGCAGGTTGGGCTCGGTCTGGGACAGCTGCCCGACATCACCCGACCACGCGACGTTCAGCGCGAAGTCGCCGCTCAAGAGGTCGCGCTGGTAGCTGTTGCCGGTGAACCGCCGGATCTGCCCGCTCTGAGCCGCGTCCTCGAGTCGGTCGAACGCCGGTCGTGCGTCCTCGAACGTGACGCCGTCGGCAATCTCGTCGCGGGTCATCCCCGTCGAGAGCATGGCCAAGGTCATCGAGTCGCGCATCTCGAGCAGCCACCCGACCTTGCCCTCGAACGCCGGGTCGAACAGGTCCTCGACGCTCGTGATCTCGCGCCCGGTGGCCTCGATGTTGTACGCGATGCCGGTGTAGCCGGTCTGCCACGGCACCGTGTACTCACCGGTCGGGTCCCACGCAGGGTTCTGCAGCTCAGGCCTGAGGTTGCCGAGGTTCTCCACGAGATCGAGGGGCATCGGTTGCACGTAGCCGAGCTCGATCAAGCGCGCGGCCATCCAGGTGGTGGGCGTCACGATGTCGAAGCCGATGTGGTCACCCGCCGCGAACTGCTCCTGGTACTTGGCGAAGAACGTGTTGTTGTCGTCGATCCCATCGCTGTACTTCAGCTTGATGCCGGTCTGCTTCGGGAAGTCCTTCTTCGACTTCTTGTCGATGTAGAGGATCCAGTTCAGGACGTCGAGCTTGCCGCCGACGTTGGCGCCGTCGCCGACCGCGGCCCACGCGGACGTGCCGCCGAGCAGGTACGGCGCTGCGGCCAGGCCACCGGCTGCCGCCGCGCCACGCGTGAGGAACTCACGGCGCGAGACGCCACGGCGCTTCGTGTTCATCGAATCATGACTCTTGCTCATGCGTCGCTCCTCGCAAAGTGAACCTGGCCCATCTCTTCGATCTCGCGCGCCTCGCCGGCCACTCGCTTGTCGGCAAGTGGCAGCAGCCGGGCTGCGTCGTCGTCCCAGGTAAGCCACAGCTTGTCGCCGGGGCGCAGCGCGGGAAGATCGTCGTCGGGTCCGATGTGGGCAACGACGTCGGACCCGTCGGCGGCGCGCAGCTCGGTGCGCACGATGGGACCCTGGAACGTGAGCTGCGCGACGGTCGCGGCAAGACGAGCCGCGTCGCCGGCGGGCTCCGCGGTCGAAAGGCGAACTCGTTCCGGACGCAGCATGAGCGTGGCCGTGGAGCCGGCCGTGATCGACGGCCCGCTGAGCATTGCCGGCGAGTGTGTCTCGCCCGGGAGGGTCACCCTCGCGGTCTCGCCGTTCACCGAGTCGACCGTCACCCGCAAGAGGTTGGCGACACCGATGAAGCCCGCCACAAACACCGACCGCGGTGCCCCGTAGATCTCCTCGGGAGTGCCGATCTGCTCGACGTGACCTTCGTTCATGACCGCGATGCGGTCGGACATCGTGAGTGCCTCTTCTTGATCGTGCGTCACGTACACGAACGTGATCCCGACCTCGCGCTGGATGCGCTTGAGCTCGAGCTGCATCGCTTGACGAAGCTTGAGATCGAGCGCGCCGAGCGGCTCGTCGAGCAAGAGCGCACTCGGGTAGTTCACGAGTGCGCGGGCAAGCGCTACGCGCTGCTGTTGCCCGCCCGAGAGCTGCCCAGGCTTGCGGTTCGCGAAGTCGGCGAGTCGCACGATCTCGAGCAGATCCTTGACGCGCTTCGCGATGTCGCCCCGCGCCACGCGACGGCTGCGCGGACCGAACGCCACGTTGTCGAACACGCTCATGTGGGGGAACAGGGCGTAGTGCTGGAAGACCGTGTTGACGTTGCGCTTGTAGGGGGGCACGCGGGAGACGTCCTTGCCTTCGAGCGTGATGCGCCCAGAGGTCGGCTGCTCGAAGCCCGCGATCATCCGCAGCGTCGTCGTCTTTCCGCAGCCAGACGGGCCGAGCATGGAGAAGAATCCCCCCTGGGCGATCGAGAAGTCAGCCTCGTGGACCGCGACGAAACCACCGAAGCGCTTGGAGACCTTCTCGAGCCCGATGACGGTGTCGTCAGCCACGCACCGTTCCCCCTTGGTCGCGCCGCAGACTACCCATGCCTCGCGGCCTGCGCCCGCGCGCGGCAAGGGATTCCTTCGTGAATTGTCGGTGTCGCCACGGATTCCCTTGCACGGGAGCCCTGGACAGGCCCAACATCGTGGCCCAACACGAGAGAGGTCGTGCTCATGGCGAAGCAGAATTTCATCGGTGGCAAGTGGCTCGATGCCAAGAGTGGCGCGACCGACAAGGTCCTCAACCCCGCCACCGGTGAGGTGCTCGACGAGGTGCCGGCAAGCGACGCCGTCGACGTCGACGCCGCGGTCGAGGCAGCTCGTGGCGCGTTCACCGAGTGGTCGGCGACCACGCCACGCCAACGGGCCGAGGCGCTCCTGAAGATCGCCGACGCCATCGAGTCCGACCTCGAGACGATCCAGAGCCTCGAGGTCGACAACGTCGGCAAGCCGGTGTCGATCATCGAGTTCGAGATGGATCTCATGGTCGACAACTGGCGGTTCTTCGCCGGTGCGGCGCGCTGCCTCGATGCCGCGGTCGCCGGCGAGTACATGGAGGAGCACACCTCGTTCCTGCGGCGTGACCCGGTCGGGGTCGTGGCCTCGATCGCGCCGTGGAACTACCCGCTCGGCATGGCGACCTGGAAGATCGGCCCCGCGCTCGCCGCCGGCAACACCGCGGTGCTGAAGCCCTCCGAGCTCACGCCGCTCAGCGCGTTGCGACTCGCCGAGATCACGGCCGACATCCTTTCGCCTGGTGTGCTCAACGTGGTCACCGGACAAGGGGAAACGGCCGGGAACGCGCTCGTGACCCATCCCGACGTGGCCATGGTCTCGCTCACCGGTGATGTCGCGACGGGGAAGCTGATCGCGAAGGCAGCGGCGGACTCTCTCAAGCGCGTCCACCTCGAGCTCGGGGGCAAGGCGCCGGTGATCGTGTTCGATGACGCCGATGTCGAGGCGGTGGTGGCCAACCTGGCCGAGGGCGCGTACTACAACTCCGGTCAGGACTGCACCGCACCGTGCCGCGTGCTGGCAGGGTCCGACGTGCACGACGCCTTCGTGAACGGTCTCACCGACGCAGTGAAGGACATCAAGGTCGGCGATCCCCACGATCCCGACGTGGCCATGGGACCCGTCGTCTCCAGCGATCAACTGGAGCGCGTCACCGGGATGGTCGACCGGGCGCGCGAGAGCGGCGCCGAGGTCACGATCGGTGGGGCAGCACGTTCGGGCGCCGGGTTCTTCTACGAGCCGTCGGTGATCGTCGGCGCGAAGCAGGACGCCGAGATCATCCAGCGCGAGGTATTCGGCCCAGTGGTGACCGTGCAGCGCTTCGCCGACGATGACCAAGCACTCGAATGGGCCAACGGCGTCGACTACGGCCTGGCGGCGAGCGTGTGGACGCGCGACGTCGGTCGGGCCATGAAGATGGCCGCGCGGCTCCAGTTCGGCACGGTGTGGGTCAACGACCACATCCCGATCGTCTCGGAGCTCCCGCACGGCGGGTTCAAGCAGTCGGGCTACGGCAAGGACATGTCCATCTACGCGATCGAGGCCTACACCGAACTCAAGCACGTGATGGTGAAGTGGTGATCGACAAGTTCGCCGACAACGCCGAGCGCATCACGTTCGCCGAGAAGGCGCGCCTGCTCGACCGCACGACCGCCTCGAAGGCATTGTTCGAGCGCGCATCGGAGCACCTGCCGCTCGGCGTGGCGTCGTCGTTCCAGGCCGGCGACCCGTACCCGCTCTACGTCGCCAAGGGCGCGGGCGCTCACGTGTGGGACGTGGATGGCAACGAGTACCTCGACTTCCACGGCGGTTTCGGCTGCAACGTGGTGGGTCACGCACACCCCAAGATCGTCGAGGCGATCGACCGCGCTGCTCGCACCGGCACGCATTTCGCCGCCACCACCGAGGTGACCGTGGCCTTCGCCGAGGAGCTCTGTCGGCGATTCCGGCTCGACAAGGTGCGGCTCGCCAACTCCGGCACCGAAGCGACGATGGACGCAGTGCGGATTGCGCGCGCGGCAACGGGTCGCGACGTCGTTGCCAAGATCGAAGGCTCGTACCACGGGCACCACGACGCGGTGATGTTCTCGGTGGTGCCGAACGCCGACGCGATGGGTGGGCGCGAGCAACCCGCGTCGACACCCATGTCGAAGGGCATCCCCGACGGGATGGCGAAGTGGACGACCGTCGTGCCGTTCAACGACGCCGATGCGGTGGCGCGGCTCTTCTCGGAGCGTGGGAACGAGATCGCCTGTCTCATCATGGAGCCGGTGATGATGAACATCGGCTGCGTGCCGCCCGCGCCCGGCTATCTCGAAGCGGTGCGCGAGCTCTGCACCAAGCACGGCGTGGTGTTCATCTTCGACGAGGTGAAGTCGGGGGCGACGATCGCCGAAGGGGGCGCCATCGAGCGCTACGGAGTGCAGCCCGACCTTGCATGCTTCGCCAAAGCCATCGGCGGCGGCACGCCGGCCGCCGCGTTCGGTGGCAAGGCCGAGATCATGGACGTGATCGAGCACGGCGCGGCACAGCAGGGAACGTTCAACGGCAACCCCCTCGTGGCCGCCGCGGGGCTTGCGGCGCTCACCGAGGTGCTCACGCCCGACGCGTATGACTACCTCGGTGCGCTCGGCACCCGCCTCGCCGAGGGCTGCGCGAAGGCGATCGCCGAGCATGGGCTTCCTGCGCACACCGTCGACCTCGGGGCCAAGGGCTGCATCTCGTACCGAGCCGAGCCCCTCACGAACTACCGCGACTTCCTCGAGACGCGCACCGAGCTCTACGCCGCGTCGTTCCCTTGGGTGGTGAACCGTGGCGTGTTCATGACGCCGGGCGACGAGGAGCAATGGACGATCTCGGTGCAGCACACCGACGCCGACATCGACCGCTACGTGGAGGTCTTCGCCGAGTTCTGCGCCGCCCTCGACGCCTAGTCCCCGTCGGCGAGCACGGCGTCGATCGCCCGGATCGCGTTGGTGACGAGCACTGGGTTGGTGTCGCGGTAATAGGGGATGCCGTAGACGCCGGTGAGCACCCAACCCTTTCCACGCTCCCACGTGGCGTCGTCGACACCGAGCGCGTCGCGGTACGTCTGGCGGTCATCGGACGAGAAGAGGCTCCACCCGATGATCGTCTCGATGGCAGGGTCACCCACGCCGCAGGTGCCCCAGTCGATGGCGGCAGTCAGCGCGCCGTCTCGAGCGAGCAGGTTCAGGTACGCGAGGTCGCCGTGGAACCAGACGGGCGGGCCGTCGTAGTCCGGCGCGGACAGCGCTCGGTCCCACGCCTCGGTGACGGCGTCGGCGTCGACTTCGCCACGGAGGCCATGGATGCCCGTTCGCACCATCTCGTCAAGGTTGCGGACCGGGAGCCCGCGATGGTGCCGCGGTCCGCCGGTCGGATCGATGGCTTGGAGCGCCCGCACGAACGCGGCGAGGTCGAGCGCGGCATCGACCGGATCGTCGAGTCGGTCGAGGGTGGCCAGCTCGCCGGGCAGCCACTGCACGACACTCCACGGGTAGGGAAAGGCCTCTTCCGGCTCGCCGAGTGCGACCGGCAGCGGAACCGCGAGCGGGAGGTGCGGAGCCAGCGCCGGGAGCCACTCTTGCTCCTTGACCACGCAGTCCACTGCCCAGCCAACGCGCGGGAGTCGCATGGCGAGGTCGTCACCCAGTCGGTACATGGCGTTGTCGGTACCGGCCGACAGGACTCGTTCGATGGGGAGCTTTGCCCATTGCGGATGCTGGGACGCGAGCAGACGCCGCCCGAGGTCGGCGTCGGTTTCGAACTCGTCGTCGTGCATCGGCGGTCGTGACATCGGCGTTCACGCGACTCTGTGGGACAGCGAGCGTCAATCGAGTTTCCGCACGCTCATCCCGAAACGTCGCCTGACGCGTCACTCGGTCCCGCCTAGCGGCCGAGCACGGTCTCGAGCCACCAGTCGGCGAACGCCGGCGCGTCGACCGAGCGCACGACGTCTGCCTCGAGGCCTACGTCTGGATCCACGATCGTGTGCGGCACAGCGTCCTGAATGACGACGTGCACCGGGAGCCGCTCGATGGTCACGAACGACTGCTCGACGACGCACGCCACCGCGAGCGGATCGTGCAAGAGGGCGACGACGTCGCCGAGCTTCGCCTCGTCGTATTGCGCCAGCACTTGAGCGCGCCAGTCGTCGATCATGCGTCCCAACACCTGGCAGAGCTCGTCGCCCTGCCGTAGGCGATCGAGGTGGCGCTGGCGCAATGGCAACCTGAACGTCACGTCACACGGGACGTAGAGCGTCGGGAAGCCAGCGTTCAGACTCAGTACCGCGCCCGCCGGGTCGACCACGAGGTTCCAGTCGCGCGCGGCGTCGAACTCCGTACCGTCGAGCAGGACGATCGGCGCGAACGTGCCGCCCATGACGACGAGCCGGTCGATCCGCTCGACGAGCGACGGATCGCGCTCGACTGCAGCGGCGAGATTCGACTGCATCCCGATCGTCGCGACGACCGTGTCGCGCTCGACGTCGCACAGGGCATCCACGCCGCCACGCTCTGACAACGACACTTCGGCGCCGGGTGCGAGCCCTTCTCCTTCGCGTCCCGACCAGTTCTGCTCGTCGCCAGGCACGCGGACGCCCGCCGCGACCTCGACGCCGTCGTGGCCCGCGATGGCCAACAGGCGAGCCGCGATGTGGGCGCGCGCGGTCGTGTCGGCCGAGACGGTCGTCACAGTGCGCAGGTCGATCCCGGGGTGGCGGATCGCGAGCGCCAGAGCGAGCGCATCGTCCACGTCGCTGCCGATGTCGGTGTCGAGCAACAGCGGAACGGGCACGACGCGGCAGCGTAAGGCTCTGCAAGACTCGCCGCCCGCACGAAAAGTGGAGGCAACCCGTGTCGCTGTCGCCCGCCGACGACTATCCGATCCACCAGACCGCGGAGGTGATCCGACACCCGGCCACCTCGGATCGCAACTTCTACGACCGCTACTACTTCATGCTCCACGGCTCGAGCGACGAGTTGATGCTGATCTTCGGCATGGGCCAGTACCCGAACCTCTCAGTGCAGGACGCGTTCGCGCTCGTGCGGATGGACACGATGCACCGGGTCGTGCGCGGTTCAAGGGTGCTCGGACCCGAGCGCACCGACCTCAACGTGGGCCCGTTCCACATCGAGGTGCTCGAGGGACTGAAGCGCGTGCGCTACGTGCTCGACCCGAACGAGCACGGCTTGTCGTTCGACCTCACCTTCACCGGTTCGATGCCAGCCATGCTCGAGGCGCGCCACTACATCCGCCAGTACGAGCGGGTCATGTTCGACACGCAGCGGTTCGCGCAGACCGGTCACTACGAAGGTTCGATCACCGTGGGCGACGAGACGATCGAGGTTACCGGCGCGCGTTGGCAAGGCACGCGTGACCGCTCGTGGGGTGTGCGCCCGGTCGGTGAGCCTGAGCCACCGGGCGTCACCGCGACCGGCGCAGCCGGCCCGGCGATGAGCATGTGGAACTACGACCCGATCATGTTCGACGACCACTCGATCGTCTACATCTGCTCCGAGAAGCCCGACGGCTCACGCGACCTGGAGAACGCCACGCGCGTGTGGAACGACCTCAACAAGCCGAACGAACATCTGGGTCGGCCCGAGCACGACCACGAGTTCATCTCCGGCACGCGCCGGATCAAGCGATCGAAGCTCTCGTTCCCGCACGCGCCGGGTGGCGCGATCGAGATCGAGGTGACGCCGCTCATCAACTCACACATCGGAGTCGGCACCGGATACGCGCCCGAGCCCGACTGGAAGCACGGCATGTACCAGGGCGAGCTCACGGTGCAGGGCGTCGACCTCGACACCGAGAAGGACGCCGAGCGCTTCTGGGGCATCGTCGATTCCGCGGCTCGTTTCGAGACCAACACCGGGAAGGTTGGCTACGGCCTCCACGAGTACATGTTCCTCGGCCCGTTCCCCAAGTACGGCCTCACAGGAATGCTCGACGGCGCGCCCTAAGCACGTTCTCGCCAGCAAGTGACGCTTTGGTCTGATATTTCGACCAAATCGTCACTTGCTCTGGAGGGGGGTCAGCCGTCGGCGCGGCCGGTCAACAGGTCGACGACGCGGTTGGGGGTGAGGGGCTGGCGCGTGGCCTTGATGCCGCGCAGCGCGAGCGCATCGGCGACTGCGTTGAACACGGCGGGCGGCGAACCGATGGCGCCGCCCTCGCCCATCCCCTTGTGCCCGCCGGGCGTGGGTGAACGCGTCTCGATGTGGCCGTACTCGATCTCAGGAACCTCAGCGGCGGTCGGCACGAGGTAGTCCATGAACGTCGTGGTCAGCGGGTTGCCGTCGTCGTCGTACACGAGGTGCTCGTAGAGGACGCCGCCGATGCCCTGCACCACGCCGCCGGCGACCTGACCCTCGACGATCATCGGGTTGATCATCACGCCACAGTCCTCGCTCACCACGTAGCGGAGCACCTCGACGAGGCCGGTGTCCGCGTCAACCTCGACGGTGCACAGGTGACACGCGTTCGACCACGTGACCGGCGGCGCCTGGTACGACACCGTCGCTTCGAGGCTCGGCTTGACATCCGGCGGGAGCTCGGCCGGCGAGTTGAGCGCAACGCGCGCGACCTCGGCGAGCGTCACCCCTTTCGCAGGGGTGCCGCGCACCGCGACCCGACTGTCTTCCATCTCGAGGTCTTCTGGTGCAGCTTCGAGCAGGTGCGCGGCGATCTGGAGCACCTTCTCGCGCACTTCGAGCGACGCTTCGCGCGCCGCGCCGCCCGCGATGACCGCGGTCCGGCTGCCACCGGTGCCGGCACCGAATGGTGACGTGGCGGTATCACCCTGGATGACGACCACGTCGGCGATCTCGACGCCGAGGTACTCGGCGACGACTTGGGTCATCGTCGTCTCCACACCCTGGCCGTGCGAGCCCGTCCCGAGCATCACCGTCACCTTGCCGCTCGGCTGCACACGCACGGTCGCGGTCTCCACGCCGAGGTTGCCGCTGCCCATGCTCGTGGGCTCGGCATACAAGCCGATGCCGATGCCGAGGAGGCGGCCGTCCTCGTCGAAGGCGCGGCGTTGCTCGGCGCGGAACGCGTCGTACCCGATGATCTCGACTGCTTGCTCGAGCGTCTCGGACAGCGTCACGTGGTCGATCGGCATTCCGCTCGGCATCGTGTATGGGAGATCTTCCTGGTGCAGCACGTTGCGCCGACGCAGCTCGAGCGGATCGATACCGAGCTCGCGAGCAACGAGGTCCATCATCTCCTCGCGCGCGACCGACTCGAGCATCCACGGGCCGCGGTACGCACCCCGCCCACAGGTGTTCGTCCAGATCTGGCGTGACCGGAATCCGAGCTCAGGCACCTTGTACGGCCCGGTGAACAACATCGCGGCGAAGACGCCGGTGCCACCGGTGCCTCCCACAGGGAGCGCGCCACAGTCCTCGAGGTGATCCAGGTGTGCGCCGAGGATGTGACCCTCGTCGTCGAGCGCCATCCGCACCGTGATGCGATCGGCGCGTGCGTGGTTCGACGCGATGAGGTTCTCGCGCCGGTCCTCGATCCACTTCACATTCCGGCCGATCTTGTGCGCCGCGGCGATCACCGAGAGCTCGTCGCGTTGCACGAAGTACTTCTGGCCGAAACCGCCACCCACATCGACTCCCCGCACCCGGATGAGCTGCTCGGGAACACCGAGGAAGCGTGCGCACACCTGGCGCACCTCATGAGGGTTCTGCGTGGAGAGCTCGACGTCGAGCTCTCCAGTCGAAGGCTTGTAGCTCGCAACCACGCCGCGCGTCTCCATGGGCACGTTCGTGTGCCGGTGCTGGTGGAGCGTCTCGGTGATGACGTGCGCGGCGGACGCGAACGTCGCTTCGAGATCTGGAGACGGCGGACCGCCGACGTCCGTCGCGACGTTGGAACCGAGCTCGGAGTGAACCAGATCGGTCGCATCGGCCGCGGTTTCGTAGTCGACGATCGGCTCGAGCATCTCGTACTCGACCGCGACGAGCTCGCAGGCGTCCTCGGCCACGTAGCGGTTCTCGGCGACGACGATCGCGACCGGGTCGCCGACGAAGCGCACGTCGTCGCCCGCCAACGGCGTGACCGGAGCGCACGGCCCCGGTGGGTTGCTGGCGGCCGCCCACATCGTGGGCTGCATCGAACCGGTACTCGGGTTGAGGTCGGCGCCGGTGAGCACAGCGAGCACACCGGGAAGGGCTCGGGCTTCCTCCGTATCGATCCGCACGATCCGCGCCCGCGGGAGGTCGCTGCGGACGAAGGCGGCGTGCAGCATGCCGGCCACGTTGACGTCGTCCACATACCGGCCGCGACCGGTGAGCAGACGCGGGTCTTCCACCCGCTTTACCTTCTGCCCCACGAAACGCCCCGCGGTGGTCGAGCTCATGCATTCCCCTTCAGTCGCGGGTGAAACTACCCCGCATGAAGACCAAGCTCCCGGTGACCGTGGACGATGTGCGAGCGGCCGCGGCGCGCATCGAGGGCGGCATCGTGCGAACACCATGCTCTCCGTCGCGGACCCTCTCTGCGATCACCGGTGCCGACGTGGTCGTGAAGTTCGAGAACGTGCAGTTCACCGCCTCGTACAAGGAGCGAGGCGCCTTGAACCGGCTCCTGCTGCTCGACGACGCTGAGCGCGCTCGTGGGGTGATCGCATCGTCCGCGGGCAACCACGCGCAGGCGATCGCCTACCACGCCACTCGACTCGGCATGCCCGCAACGATCGTGATGCCCGAGACAACCGCGTTCGTGAAGGTCGAGCGCACGACCGCGCTCGGCGCCACGGTCGTCCAGCACGGTGCCAATGTCAGCGAGTCGGGTGTCCATGCGCGCGGAATTGCTGAGCGCGACGGGCTGGTGTTCGTACATCCGTTCGACGACCCGATCGTGATCGCCGGCCAGGGAACGCTCGCACTCGAGATGCTCGCCGACCACCCCGACCTCGAAGCGATCATCGCGCCCGTCGGTGGCGGCGGGATGCTCTCGGGGATCTCGCTCGTGGCGCGCGACATCGCCCCTGACGTGGAGCTCATCGGTGTGCAAGCAGAGACGTGCCCGTCGATGGTTTTGGCCCTGGCGGGCGAGGCGAAGCCTGCGACCTGCGAGACCGTGGCCGATGGCATCCAAGTACCGGAGGCAGGGAAGATCACCCGCGAGATCGTGAGCGCGCTGGCTGACGACGTGATCACCGTGAGCGAGGCAAGCATCGAGGAGGCGATCAGTCTCTATCTCGAGATCGAGAAGACGGTCGCCGAAGGTGCCGGCGCAACCTCTCTCGCGGCGCTGCTCGAGCACGGCGACCGCTTTCGTGGTCGCAAGGTCGGCATCGTGCTGAGCGGGGGCAACCTCGACCCACGCGTGCTCGCGACCGTGATCACGCGCTCCCTCGCGCGCACCGGGCGACTGAGCCACCTCTCGGTCGACCTGAGCGACACACCTGGCGCGCTCGCCAGATTGGCCACCGTCATCGGCGACCACGGAGCGAACATCGTGGAGATCGAGCACCGCCGCGATCTGCCATCGCTCCAACTGCGCCGCGCACGCCTCGAGGTCACGATCGAAACTCGAAACCGTGCGCACGTCGACGAGATCATCGACGCGCTCGAAGTTGAAGGATGGCCGGTGCATCTGGAGGCGATCGCGGGCGTGCCACCCCTTCTCTGTTAGAGCTGGGTTCGCCCGCGCTCCACGATGGCGTCGCGGCGCTTCGCCACTTCCTCGGCGTTGATGCCGTCGGCGAGCCAAGCGCGGTTCACCTGCTTCTCGACCTCCCAGGCGTCCTCGTACACGCTGGCGGCGATCTCGTCGTACGTGCGGAGCATCCGCCGCGTACCCACCTGGTCGTTGCCGGCCACGGCCTTCGCGAGCTCGCGAGTGAACGGCAGCAGCTGGTCGTGCGGCACCACGTGGTTCACGAGACCCCAAGTGAGCGCCGTGTGCGCGTCGAGGAAGTTGCCGGTCGTGCTGAGCTCGCGGGCGCGGCGCACCCCGATCGACTCGACCAGCAGCACGGTCAGACCCCATCCCGGCATGATCCCGACGCGCGCGTGCGTGTCGGCAAAACGGGCGTGCTCCGACGCCACGAGAAAGTCGCAGTTGAGCGCGATCTCGAAGCCGCCGGTGATCGCGGGGCCATTGATCGCGCCGATGAGCAGCTTCGTGCGGGGCGGGAACGGTCCCCGGAACGGATACATCCCATACTCATCCCGCCGGTATGGGTCGTCCGGGTCCTCCTTCGTCGCGCTGAACATCGACGCGGACTCGGACCCGATCTCCTTGAGGTCGGCACCGGCACAGAAGGCAGGATCAGCGCCGGTGAGGATCATCACGTCGACGTCGGCGCGCGCCTCGAGATCGCCGACCGCGCGCGCCAATCCCAACCCCATCGCCCCGTTGACCGCGTTACGGCGATCGGGCCGGTTCATCGTGATCGTCGCGACGCGTTCCTCCACGTCGACGAGGACGACGTCGCTCACCCGTTCCACCCGTAGATCCGCGCTGCGTTCACTCCGAGGACCGCCGCCTTCTGATCGGCATCGAGATCGTCACGGTCAGCGATGTGGCGCACCGTGTCCGGGAACTCGGCGTCCCAATGGGGGTAGTCGCTCGCATAGACGACCGAGTGCACCCCCAACCCGGAGAGCGCATGCGGGAGATGTTTCTCACCTTCGCAAGAGATCGCGATGCGTCCGTCGGCGAAGTACTCGCTCGGGGCCTTCGCGATGTTCGGCATCTCCTGTGGACGCTTCTCCCAATGCTCGTCGAGGCGCTCGAACATGTACGGCCCCCAGGCCGCACCGGCTTCGAGGAAGAGCGCGCGCAGCTTCGGGAACCGGTCGAGCACACCACCGCACACCACGGTCGACGCGGCGAACATCACGTCGAACGCGAACTCGAGTGCATGCAGCGTGGCGTACGTGTCGACGAACTTCGAGTAGCAGAAGCGCGGCCCGCCGGCATGGAACCCGATCGGTGCGCCGAGCTCCTCGGCCAGCGCGTAGAGCGGGTCGTTCTCGGGGTCGTCGGGATTCCGTTCGAACACCGCGCACGGCACGGTGATCGAGACGAAACCGAGCTCCGTGATGGCGCGTCGCGCCTCGTCCACCGAATCGGGAATCGAGCGCAGCGGGAGCACCGGCGTGCCCTTGAGGCGCTCGGGTGCGACCGAGCAGTACGCGGCGAGCCAGTCGTTGAATGCGCGGCAACACGCGATCGAGAGATCAATGTCGGTGATCGAGTACAGGCCGAGTGCCGCGGTCGCGTAGAGGATCGCGACGTCGATGCCTTCCTCGTCCATGTCGACCAGCCGCGCCTTGGGATCCACGCCGCCGTCGCGCTTGAGCGACGCCTCGACGATGCCCTCCGGCACCCACGCACCACGTCCGGTGCCCGGTGGGATCAGCCGCCCCTCGAACTCGTAACGGGTCGTGCCGCGCTCGTCACGGGCGATGCGGGGCCGGCGGTCCATGAAGGCCGGGTCGAGATGCTCCTCCCACAGGGAGTCCGGCTCGAAGACGTGCCCGTCGGCGTCGATGACTTGCGGCGTCACGACTTCAGGAGCTCCGGTGCGCGGGCCTCGACCATGCGACGTATGCCGTCGCGCCATGGCACCTCGGCTTTGCCGATCAGCTCGTGCATGCGCGTGAGGTCACAGGTGACACTGCCGATCGTCTTGTCGGTCTCCTCGAACTTCGGCTCGAGTCCCGTGAGCTCACCGAGGTAGGCGCACCACTCCTCGATCGTCGCCGGGTCGCCGGCCCAATTCACGATTGTCGCGGGAATGCTGGCCGCTTTCAGCAATGCCGGGACCTGACGAATGAGGTCGTCCTCGTGGATCGGGTTGTAGCGGTTGGGCTTCTCGGTGTGGATTTGGATCGGCGCGCCCGACTTCATGAAGAGCAAGTGGTACCAGGGCCACCCGCCATTGTCGCCGTACGGCACGTTCAGCCGAGCGATCGTGGTCCGGATTCCGTGCTCGCGCGCGGCCGTGCGGACCACGGCTTCTGCCGCGATCTTGGCCAGGCTGTACGTCGGCATCATCACGCGGTGGTTGTCACCGAGCGGATCAGTCTCCTTCAACGGGTGATCCGGCCCCTGGTGCTCGTACACACCCGTCGTCGAGCAATGCATGACGGCCTTTGCCGCGCGGCAGTGCGACATGAGCAAGCCGACAGCCTCGGCGTTCGCCGCGATGTCGCGGTCCCAATCGTCGTTGCCGCCCCTGGCGACTGCGAGGTTGAGCACGTAATCGAAGTCGTCGGGCAAGTCCGAGAAGTCCGTCGTCGACAGGTCGGCCGTGACACACGTGACCCCGGCAACGTCGAGCTGTTCGCGCGCCGCAGCGTCAGAGAACCGCGCCACGCCCCACACATCGTTCGTCTGCGCCAGTGCGAGCGTGATCGGAAGCGCGACCTGCCCTGTGGGTCCGGTCACCAGGATCTTGCTGCCCGTCAGACCCTTCGCCACTACTCCCCCTCAGCGGGACGCCACGTGGGTACTGCGACGCCACCCTCCACGTCGCGCCACACGAGCTCAACGTTCAGCCCGATGCGCATGTCCGACAGCCGGGTGTCGACCATCGCGCCCACCAGGCGACACGCGTTGGTGTTGGGAAGTTCCACCACCGCGGGTACATACGGCACCGAGTCGGCAACATCGGGCAGCAATGGGTGCCAGACGATCGTGAAGCTGTAGACCGCGCCACGACCGTCGTGCTCGACCCACTCAATCTCTTGCGCTCGGCATTTCCAGCAGAACGCGCTCGGCGGCAGTCGGAAGGTGCCACACGCAGTGCAACGCGGCACCACGAGTCGATGGTGAGCGGCCGCATCCCAAAATGGCTGCGTCCAGACATCCGGCGTAAGGCTGATGATGCGCTCGTCCGGCAGCTTCGCCACCTGGTCGGCGTCGTATGCCGTGCTCACCCGGTTTCCTTCGTCAACAGCAGCCCGCTCACAGGGATCGAGGCCGGGCCGCCGGTCGCGAGCGCCACCTCGCAGCCCTCGACCTGGTTCACCGCGGTGCCCCTGATCTGTTCGACGGCCTCTCGCACATGCGTCATGCCGATGATGTACGCCTCGGACAGGTTGCCGCCGTGCGTGTTGACCGGCAGCGAGCCGTTCGGCCAGCGGATCGCGCCCGACTCCACGAACGGACCCGACTCCCCGATCCCGCAGAAGCCGTAATCCTCGAGCTGCATCAGCACCATCGGCGAGAAGTGGTCGTAGAGCAGCGCCACATCGACGTCGGACGGACCGAGGCCGGCCATCTCGTACATCCGCTTCGCCACGGGACGGTGGCCCGACGACGCGTACTCCTCGTCGGGCATCCCCATCCACACGATCGCCTGGCCCCATCGCCCGTTGCCGCCGTGGGCCGACGCGCGCACATAGGCCGGGGGGTGGCGAAGATCCTTGGCCCGTTCGGCGGTCGTGGTGACGACGGCGACCGCGCCGTCGCACTCGAGGCAGAAGTCGTAGAGACACAGCGGCTCGGCGATGAGCCGGGCATTGAAGTAGTCGTCGAGCGTCAGCGGGTTCTGCATGATGGACGTCTCACGCTTGATGGCGTTCTCACGAGTCGAGATCGCGACCTCGGCCAGGTGCTCGCGCTTGGTGCCATACAAATGGAAGTGACGCTGCGTGAGCACCGCGAACATCTGGCCCGGGCCCATCAGGCCCGCCGGCTGGATGAAGTTGCCTTCCGGTGATGGCGGCGCCGAGTACTGCGCGCCGGGCTTGCCACGCGGCGCGTACGACGCGCCGAACCGGCTCGCCGCCTGCTGGAGCGTCATGAGGCTCACCACGCACTCGGCCATGCCCGAGCTGATCGCTGCGGCGGCGAGCCCTACTGAACCCGCTGCACCACCACCGCCGCCGGTCAGCGTGGCGGTGAAGCGCACCTCGGGGATGCCGAGCACCTGCGCGAACAACGAGGTGTCGCCGCCGAGGCCCATCGAGTACAGCGCGAGCCCATCGACGTCGTCGATGGTGAGCCCGGCATCCTCGACTGCCGCGAGCACTGCCTTGCCCGCGAGCTCGAACGGGGTCTGCGGAAGCGAGCGCCCGCGCTTGTAATACGGCGTGGAACCCACGCCAACGACGGCGGCCTTGTCTTGGAGGGTCATGGCGGGGGCATCATGTCACGCACCCCGAAGCGAGCGGAGTGGATGGAGCGAGCGTGGGCGAGCGGAAGTAGCGGAGCGGGAGCGGAGGAAGGCGAGTGGACGAGGCACCCGTTTGGGCCAAGCGCGACGCGGCCGTCGTGTGGCACGGGTTCACGCAGATGTCTTCCTACACGGAGAGCACCCCGATCGTCGTCGACCGGGCCGACGGGCACGAGCTCATCGATGTCGATGGCAAGCGCTACCTCGACGCGGTCTCGTCGTTGTGGGTGAACACGATCGGGCACCGCGTGCCCGGGCTCGACGACGCGTTGCGCGAGCAGATCGAGCACGGCGCGCACTCCACGATGCTCGGCAACGGAAACCGCGTGGTCATCGAGCTGGGCGAGGCGCTCGCCCCGCTCGTACCCGTCGACGATCCACACTTCTTGTTCGCCGGTGACGGCGCGTCGGCGGTGGAGCAGGCGCTCAAGATCGCCTTCCAGTACTGGGCCAACCGTGGCGTCGACGGGCGTACGACGTTCCTCGCTTTCGGTGGGGCGTACCACGGTGACACGATCGGCGCGCTCTCGGTCGGGGACGGCGGCTTCGGTACCGACCTGTTCGACCCGTTGCGCTTCCCGGTGATCCGGGCTCCGCAGTTCGCCGACCCCGACTGCTTCGTCACCGCGGCGCGGATGGTCGCCGAGCACGCGCACGAGCTGGCCGCAGTGATCGTCGAGCCGCTGGTCCAGGCGGCGGCCGGGATGCAGATCGCACCGTCCGGCGCGTTCGCCGTGCTCGGTGATGCGTGCCGGGACCATGACGTGCTCCTCATCTGTGACGAGGTGGCGACCGGCTTCGGGCGCACGGGCACGTTGTTCGCGTCGGAGCAATGCGGCGTGCGCCCCGACCTCATGGCGCTCGGCAAGGGACTGACGGCCGGCTACCTCCCGCAGTCAGCGACAGTCGCAAGCGGTCGCGTGTTCGACGCGTTCCTCGGGCCCGACCTGTCGGAGAAGACGCTGTATCACGGCCACTCGTACGGCGGGAACGCACTCGCCTGCGCGGTCGCGCTGCGGCACCTCGAGCTGATCGACGCGCTCGACGTGCTCGCCAATGTGCGCGCTCGCTCTGCGGATCTGCACCGGCTTCTCGACGCCCGGATCTCATCGCGACCCGAGGTGCGCGACGTGCGGCTCCACGGTCTGATGTGCGGCGTGGAGCTCGCGCCACCCGCCCTCGACTTGAAGTGGGACCGGCGGCTCGGCCGACCGGCCCCACAGGAGATGGAGCCCGCGGAGTCGACAGGGATGATGGGGCGACGCGTCTGCGCGGCGGCGGTGCGCAACGGCGTGCTCCTGCGTCCGGTAGGTGATGTAGTGGTCATCATGCCGCCACTGACGATCACGACCTCCGAGCTTGAGCGCATCGTCGAAACCCTCGAGGCGTCCCTCGACGAGGTGTGCGCATGACCCTAACCCCGGTTTTGGCGTCGATAGCTGTCGCATATCGACACTCTGCGACGCCAAAACTGCAGTTGCCATGACGTGGCGCGAGTGGGCGGACGGTGAGACGGCGGACATTCACGCCGCCGGGCAATGGCGCGCGCCGCGCGACCTCGATGCCGCGGGTCCCGAAGGCAAGCTCGCGCCAGACGGTCGGCCGGTTGTGTCCTTCGCGTCGAACGACTACCTCGGGCTCACGCAGCATCCGTCGGTGATCGCGGCCGCCCATGCTGCGCTCGACCGGTGGGGCACCGGAGCAGGGTCGGCGCGGCTCATCGTCGGCTCGCGCCCGATCCACTCCGAGCTCGAGCAGGCGCTCGCGGACTGGAAGCACATGGAACGAGCGGTGCTGTTCCCAACCGGCTTCGCCACCAACCTCGGCGTGATCACCACCTTTGCCGGCCCCGGCGCGTTCGTCGTCTCCGAGGAGCTGAACCATGCGTCCATCATCGACGGCTGCCGTCTCGCGCGCGCCGAGGTCGTCGTGTCGCGCCACGCGGACGCGGCCCACGTCGAAGATCTGCTCGGTTCGTCGAACGCCGAGCGCAAGGTCGTCGTCACCGACTCGGTGTTCTCGATGGACGGAGACGTCGCCCCGATCGATGACCTGACCGAGATCTGCGCGCGACATGGCGCGCTGCTGTTGGTCGATGAAGCACACGCGGTACTCGGGCCGAGTCCCTCGTACGAGGGCGTGGACGTGATCCGAATCGGCACGCTGTCGAAGACGCTCGGTGCGCTCGGCGGGTTCGCGGCTGGGCCGACCAACCTGTGCGATCTCATCGTCAACCGCGCCCGCTCGTACATCTTCACGACCGCGCCCACACCAGCCGATGCCGCGGCCGCGATGGCGGCGCTCGCGGTTTTGCGCTCGGTGGAAGGTGACACGCTGCGAGCCCGACTGGGCGCGCACGTCGAGCGCCTCCGCCCTGGCCACCCGTCGCAGATCGTGCCCGTGGTGATCGGAGAAGAGCGCGCCACGCTCGACGCGGCAGCCGCGCTGCTCGAAGAGGGGATGCTCGTGCCAGCGATCCGGCCCCCGACCGTGCCGCCGGGAACCTCTCGACTGCGAGTCGCCCTCTCCGCAGCCCACACCGACGCCCAGGTCGACGCGCTGGGGAGCGCGCTCGAACGACTCGCGTCATGACCCGCTCCATTGGTCGACACCGCAAGCGGCGTCTCCTCCGGTGACCGACGTCCACGCCGCCCGTCACCGGCCCCGTGGTCTGGTGCTCGTCTCGGGGACCGGCACCGGCGTGGGCAAGACCTTCTTTGCCGCGGTCACACTTGGCCTGCTGCGCGACCGCGGGTTGCTCGTCGCGGCGCGCAAGCCCGTGCAGTCGTTCGACCCAGGTGAGAGCCCGCTCGACTCCGAGGTGCTGGCCGCTTCGACGGGAGAGGAACCCGGCGTCGTGTGCCCGACCCACCGCAGCTACGAGCGCTCGCTCGCGCCACCGATGGCCGCCGAGGCACTCGGACTGCCCGCGTTCACGATCGGCGAGCTCGCGTCGGAGATTCAATGGCCCGACGGCGTGGTGGTCGGGATGGTCGAGGGCGCGGGTGGACCGCGCTCTCCGCTCGCGGCCGACGGCGACACCGTTGACCTTGCACGGGCGATCGCGCCCGACCTGGTCGTCATCGTCGTCGATGCCGGACTCGGCGCGATCAACGCGGCGAGGGTCAGCGCGGAGCCTTTCGAGGCGCAGCCTGTGGTCGTGGCGCTCAACCGGTTCGACGACGCCGACGACGTGCATCGTCGCAACGCCGACTGGCTGGGGCTGCGCGCCGGCCTCGATGTCGTCACCAGCCCGACCGAGCTCGCGACCCGCGTCGCTCCCTAACGACCTCGACGGTCGAGTGCGCGCAGGGCCACACCGGCCGCGGGGAGATACGCGCCGCGCAGCCGATGGAGCGGGATGGGTCGGAACTTGAGGTGAGCGAAGGCGGGCGGTGGCTCCTCGTCGACGAGCCACGCTGCGGCGCGCGCGCCGAACCACGTGGCCAGCGCGATCCCGGTGCCGTTGCAGCCGGTCGCATACGCGGCGCCGTTCAATCGGCCGAAGTGCGGGAGTCGGTCGAGGGTGATCGCGACGTACCCGCCCCATGCGAACTCGATCGTTGTGCCCTCGAGCTGCGGGTGGATCCGCACCATCTCGGCATACAGCAGATCCCTCGCGCGGGCCACGCTCATCGGTGCCAGGCTCGTGCGACCGCCGAACACCATGCGCCCATCGGGTGACAGCCGCCAGTACGCGAGCAGGTGCCGAGTGTCGAACACCATCCGCTGGTTGGGGATGAGCTCACGCGCCACGCGTTCGTCCAGCGGCGCAGTCGCGATGATGTAGCTCCCCACGGGCAGCACGCGTCGGGCCAGCGGTGCCAACACGGCGTCGACGTACGCGTTCGTGGCCACGAGCACGTCACCCGCGTGGAGAACACCGCGCGTGGTGGCGACCCGCCAACCACCGCGCGATCGCCGCTCGAGCACCTCGGCCGCAGTCCGGTCGTGGAGCTCGGCCCCCGCGCGGCGCGCGCGACGCACCAGGCCGGCGTGGTACTTGGCCGGCTGGATGCCCGCAACGTCGTCCATCACGAGTCCGGCCACGTACTCGCGCGAGCCGATCTCGCTCGAGAGCTCCTCGCCGGGCACGAACCGGGCGCCGGCCTCCAGGTCGTCGACCCACTCGCGCTCGGCCTCGCGAAGCCCGTCGACCTGGGCGTCGTGGTGCGCGAGCAACAGGCCGCCGCAACGCTGGTAGTCGCAGTCGATGCCGTCTTCCTCAACGAGGTGCGCGACCAGCTCGCACGCTTCGAAGACCGACATGGCGAGCTCGCGACCGAGGTGTCCGTACCTCCGGGTGAGCGCGCGCACACCGTGCTTGAGCTCGGGAATCACCATCCCCCCGTTGCGCGTGCTCGCGCCCCCCACGCCCAGCTCATCGGCTTCGAGCACCACCACGTGACGGCCGCGACGGGCCAGCTCGGCACCCGCGGTGAGTCCGCAGTACCCGCCACCGATGACGACGACGTCGGCATCGGCCGGCAGCGCGGACCGCTCCCCGGCGCTCGGGCGCTCGAAACCCTCGTGCCACAGCGGAGACTCGCGGTAGCCGGGTGCGAGCGGCGCCGCGGGGCGGGATGCCATCCGCGGGGATCGTAGGCCTCGCGATCCGCACTCGAACCGGGGGCAGACACCGGAATCCGCAACCAGCGCCGCCCGCTCGTGCGGATTCCCTTGCGAGCCTGAAAGGGGCGCGCCATGCTCGGGCCATGTCACGGTCCAGCGACGCCGCGTCCACGATCGTCCTCGACGAGGTCGACAAGGCGCTGATCGAAGCGCTCCAACAGGACGGTCGCCTGCCGTACACACGCCTGGCCGCCGAGGTCGGCTTGTCGGAGGCGGCGGTGCGCCAACGGGTGCAGCGGCTCATCGAATCGGGCGCAACCCAGATCGTCGCCGTGACCGACCCGATGATGCTGGGGTTCCATCGCATGGCGATGGTCGGCATCCGCGTCGAAGGCGACGTGCGGTCGGTCGCCGACACCATCGCCTCGATCCTCGAGGTGGACTACGTCGTGATCGTGAGCGGCTCGTTCGATCTGCTCGTCGAGGTCGTGTGCGAAGACGACGACCACCTGCTCAGCCTGCTCAACGACAAGATTCGTTCCATCCCCGGTGTGCGCTCAACGGAGACCTTCACGTACCTGCGGCTCTCCAAGCAGACGTATGCGTGGGGGACACGATGAGTGCGCCAGCCGGACGCGACGCAACGGAGCTGAGCGACCTCGCCCGCCGGCACCTCTGGATGCACTTCTCGCGACTTGGTGCGTACGGCCCTGGGCACGAGGTGCCGATCATCGTTCAGGGCGAGGGGTGCTACGTCACCGACGCGCACGGCAAGCGGTACCTCGACGCGCTGTCCGGCCTCTTCACCGTGCAGGTCGGCCACGGCCGTCCCGAGCTCGCCGCGGCCGCGGCGCGTCAGGCCGAGACGCTCGAGTACTTCCCGATCTGGACGTATGCCCACCCGCCGGCGATCGAGCTCGCGACGCGCCTCGCCGAGCTCGCACCGGGCAACCTCAATCGCGTGTTCTTCACGAGCGGTGGATCGGAGGCCGTGGAGTCGGCGTGGAAGCTCGCCCGGCAGTACTTCCGCGTGCGCGGTCAAGAAGGTCGGTACAAGGTGATCGCGCGCGACGTCGCGTACCACGGCACCACGCTCGGAGCGCTCGCGATCACCGGTGTGCAGGCGTTGCGCGCGCCGTTCGAGCCGCTCCCCGCGGGTGCCATCCACGTACAGAACACCAACCGCTACCACCACCCGCTCGGGGATGACGAGCCCGCCTTCCTCGACGCGGTCACGGGCGCGATCGAAGACGCCATCGTGCGGGAAGGACCCGAGACCGTCGCCGCCGTCTACCTCGAGCCGGTGCAGAACGCGGGCGGATGCCTGGTGCCACCCGAGGGGTACTTCCCGCGCGTGCGCGAGATCTGCGACCGGTACGGCGTATTGCTCGTCTCCGACGAGGTGATCTGCGCGTTCGGGAGGCTCGGCGACTGGTTCGGCGCGCAGACCTTCGACTACCAGCCCGACATGATCACGATGGCGAAGGGTCTCACGAGCGGGTACTCGCCGCTCGGCGGCGTGATCTGCAGCGATCGCCTGGCCGAGCCGTTCCTCGAGCCGGGCGTGTCGTTCCTCCACGGCATCACGTTCGGCGGGCACCCGGTGAGCTGCGCGGTTGCGCTCGCCAACTTCGACATCTTCGAGACCGAGGGCCTGCTCGACCATGTGCGCGCGAACGAGGCGGGCTTCCGGGAACGGCTCGACGGTCTGCGAGACATCCCGATCGTCGGTGACGTGCGCGGCATGGGGTACTTCCATGCCATCGAGCTCGTGCGCGATCCCGCGACGAAGGCGTCGTTCACGAGCGAAGAGTCCGAAGAGCTCCTGCGCGGCTTCCTGTCGCCTCGGCTCTTCGATGCCGGGCTCATCTGCCGCACCGACAACCGCGGCGACCCGGTGGTCCAGCTGTCGCCCCCGTTGATCGCGGGTGACACCGAGCTCGACTTCATCGAGGCGACGCTGCGGACAACCCTGACCGAGGCTTGGGAGAAGTTCTGCGCATGAGCGGTCCGTTGACGGTTGGTGTGCCGCGCGAGGTCAAGGAAGGCGAGCACCGGGTGGCGGTCACACCCGACGGCGTGCACGAGCTGGTCGCGGCGGGTGCACCTGTGCTGGTCGAGGCCGGAGCCGGACTCGGGTCGTCGATCACCGACGATGACTACCGCCGGGCCGGCGCCGAGATCGTCGACGGCCCCGGACCGGTCTGGGAGCGGGCCGAGCTCGTGCTCAAGGTCAAGGAACCCCAGAGCACCGAGCTCGGCAAGCTCCGACCCGGCGTCGTGCTCTTCACCTACCTGCATCTCGCGGCGTACCCGGAGGTGGCGACGGCGCTGCTCGAGCGCAAGGTGACCGGGGTCGCGTACGAGACCGTGCAGCTGGACACCGGCGCGCTCCCGCTCCTCGCGCCGATGAGCGAGGTCGCCGGACGCATGGCGCCACAGATCGGCTCGCACTTCCTCGAACGCGACCACGGTGGGCGCGGCGTGCTGCTCGGCGGTGCACCAGGCGTTCGGCCGGCGCGCGTCGTCGTCCTCGGCGCGGGCAACGTCGGATGGAACGCCGCGTGGATCGCGCAGGGCATGGAGGCCGAGGTGCTCCTGCTCGACAAGAACCTCGACCGGCTGCGCTGGGTCGACCAGATCCACAAAGGCCGGATCATGACGCTGGCCAGCAACCGGGGTGCGGTCGAGCGCGCGGTGGCCGACGCCGACCTGGTGATCGGCGCGGTGCTGGTGCCGGGAGGTCGCGCGCCGGTCGTCGTGACCGACGCCATGGTTCGCACCATGAAGCAGGGCGCGGTGATCGTCGACTGTGCCGTCGACCAAGGTGGGTGCGTCGAGACGATCCACGAGACCACGCACGCCGAGCCGGTGTACGAGCTGCACAACGTGCTGCACTACGCGGTGGGCAACATCCCCGCCGCTGTCCCCCACACGTCCACGTACGCGCTGACCAACGCAACGCTTCCGTACGCGCTCGCGCTCGCCGCACACGGCGTCTCCGATGCCGTCGCTGCGGATCAAGAGCTCGCCGCAGGAGTGAACACCGTCGCGGGCAACGTGACGAATGCGACCGTCGCCGAGGCGATCGGCCAGTCGTTCACGCCACTGGCCGACGCGCTTGCCGCCTGAACGCCCCATGCGCGTTCTCCTCGTCGGCGCCGGCGCAGTCGGCGAGTGCATCGCCGCTATCGCGGCCCGGCGCGAGTTCGTCGAGACATTGGTGGTCGCCGACCGCGACGAGGCGCGCGCCGCCGAAGTCGTGGGGAAGATCGGTGACCCCCGCCTCGTCGTGCATTCGATCGACGCTCGAGACCCAGAAGCCGTCGCGGCCAAGGCCCGCGACGTTGGTGCCGACGCCGTACTGAACGCCTGCGATCCCCGCCTGAACGTGCCGATCTTCGACGGCGCCTTCCGGGCTGGCGCGACGTACGTCGACATGGCCATGACGCCGTCGATCCCCCACCCGACCGATCCCTACCGACTGGTCGGCACACCGCTCGGTGCCGAGCAGTTCGAGCGCAGCAGCGCGTGGGAGGACACCGGCCTGCTCGCGATCGTGGGGATGGGGGTCGAGCCCGGGATGTCGGACGTGTTCGCCCGCTACGCGGCCGACCATCTCTTCTCGTCGATCGACGAGGTCGCGGTGCGCGACGGCGCCGACCTCGAAGTCGACGGCTACGAGTTCGCGCCGACGTTCTCGATCTGGACGACGATCGAGGAGTGCCTGAACCCGCCCATCGTCTACGACCAGGCACACGGTGGCTTCTTCACCACCGAGCCATTCTCGGAACCGGAGATCTTCGACTTCCCCGACGGCATCGGGCCGCTCGAGTGCGTGAACGTGGAACACGAGGAGGTGCTCCTCGTTCCGAAGTGGATCGACTGCAACCGCGTCACCTTCAAGTACGGGCTCGGTGACGAGTTCATCAACGTGTTGCGCGTGCTGCACGCCGTCGGTCTGGACCGCGTCGAGCCGGTGCGAGTCGGCGACGTGGAAGTGAGCCCACGCGACTTGGTGGCCGCGTGCCTGCCCAACCCTGCGCACCTGGGCGACCGGATGCGGGGAAAGACCTGCGCCGGCACGTTCGTGACCGGCGCCGGCCTCGACGGCACGCCGCGTGCGACCTACCTGTACCACGTGGTCGACAACGCGGACTCGATGGCCGAGTACGGATGCCAAGCCGTGGCGTGGCAGACCGCGATCAACCCGGTGGTCGCGCTCGAGCTCGTCGCGGCGAGCACGTGGTCAGGCGCGGGTGTGCTCGGGCCCGAGGCGTTCGACGCCGTCCCGTTCCTCGACCTGCTCGCTGAGTACGGCTCCCCCCATGGCATCGAGGAGCGCAGCCCGTAACGCTTCAAGCCCGCCGAGCGATGGTGATGATCTCCGGGCTCGTGTCGGTCAGCGGTGAGCGGTCCCAGTCCCCGAACTGCTCGTCGATGTGCAGACCCGCCTCGGCGAGGACCTGCGACAGCGCGTCTGCGCCGAGGAACCGCAACGTGCTCTCGCTCACTCGCGGTGCATCCCAATCGGGGCTCGTGTACGTGAGCGTGAAGCGGACCACCTCACCGTCCACTGCTTGCACGTGTTGTTCCATGCGCATCACTCGACCCGAGGAGTCGATCGCCTCGACCGCGTGCTCGGGCGTCCAGCGCTCCCACGCACGCACCAACGGGTTGCGCGTCTCGAACGCAAAACGGCCCTCGGCGCTGAGCAGCGATCGAATCCGAGCAAGGCCGTCTTGCAGCTCGCTGTCGTCCACGAGCACTTGGAACGCGTGGCCGGTCATCACGACGAGCTCGAACTCGTTCTCCCCTCTCACGGAACCGAGATCGCCGAGGACCCACTCGACATCAACACTCTTCCGCGCGAGGTCGAGCATTGCGTCAGCCGGATCGAGCCCGCAGAGGCGACCCGCATGACCCATCTCTCGGGCTCGGCGAAGCAGGAGGCCGGTCCCACACCCCACGTCGAGGACCGACTGCGCCGACAGCACGAGCGGGAGATAGAAGTCCAGGTCATCCCGCTGGTCCCATCCGCAAAACGCGTCGTACCACCGCGCAAGCACAGGATCAGCGAACAGACGGTCAACCACGGGTGGGCCGCGAGGGGATCGAACCCTCAACCTCCGGGTTAAAAGCCCGTTGCTCTGCCAGATTGAGCTAGCGGCCCGCACTCTGAGCGTACGCTCTGCGCCGCCGTGAACGACCGAGACAAGCTGCGCGCCGAGGTTGACGAGATCGTCTGGTGGCACACCATCGATCTCGGCAACGGGGTCGTCACCCCTGGCCGCGACGAGACCCCGGTGCGCTGGCCCTTGCTCGGGCTCCCGGAATCGCTCGCGGGCCTGAGCGTTCTCGACGTGGGCGCGTGGGACGGCTTTTACTCGTTCGAGGCCGAGCGTCGGGGTGCCGCGCGAGTGGTCGCAACCGACGAGTACGCGTGGAAAAATCTCGGAACCGGCCGTCGCGGCTTCGACTGCGCGCACCGGGCGCTGGACTCCAAGGTCGAAGTCCGCGAAGTGGACGTGCTCGCGCTGTCACCCGACACCGCGGGTGGCACCTTCGACCTCGTGCTCTTCCTCGGCGTGCTCTACCACCTGCGCGACCCGATCACGGCGCTCGAGCGCGTCGCGAGCGTCACCGGCGATCGGCTGGTGCTCGAGACGCACGTCGACCTCCTCGGCGTGCGTCGGCCAGCCGCCGCCTTCTACCCAGGCACCGAGCTGTACGGCGACGCGACGAACTGGTGGGGCCCGAACCTTCCAGCGCTGCTCGGCATGCTGCGAGTGGCCGGGTTCGACGACGCCACGGTCGTTCACGTGACGCCACGGCTCCAAAGGTTGCGCAACGCGCTCGGCTCACGCTTCGTTCGGGGACGGGCGCGGCACCACTTCGACCATGGCCGCGTCGTGGTGCACGCGCGGCGTCGCAAGCCCTGAGGCGTCGCGAAGGTCGACTGCTACCATGAGCCGCCCCTTCGGGGAAGGGCCCCCATCGTCCAGTGGCCCAGGACGCCGCTCTTTCAAGGCGGTAACGGGGATTCGAATTCCCCTGGGGGCACGCGGTGACGGTCGCCAGCCGTCGTCGAACGAGGTCCTGTGGTGCAGTTTGGAGTGCACGCCGCCCTGTCAAGGCGGAGGTCGCGAGTTCAAATCTCGTCAGGACCGCGGGGAGCCCGGGCTGCCGGGCCCAACCCGGCCGGGTAGCTCAGTTGGCAGAGCACGCGCCTGAAAAGCGCGGGGTCGCCGGATCGACGCCGGCCCCGGCCACCAACCACACTCTTCGCCTCGCTCACTGCGGACCGGGATACCCGGCCCGCGGCCGTTCGCTCGCTGGCGAGCGCCTACGGCGCCGCGTGTGTCACGAGGGCTCGGTCGGCTCTTCTACTTCTTCTAGGAGCTTCTTGATCTCTGCTGCTCGGAATCTTCGGTGACCGCCGAGGGTCCTGATGGCGGAGATCTTGCCGGCGCGGGCCCAACGGGTGACGGTCTTGGGGTTCACCCGGAACATCTGGGCGACCTCGGCCGGCGTCAACAGCTCGTCGGGAGTCGGCGGATCGGTCTGCGCCACGCGGCAACCGTACTCTTTTGTCCGAGTTCTCCGCTCTTGGCGCATTGCGCCCTCTCGCGGGCGCGCTCAGTCGCGTTCGATGGTGACCCGGCCGTGGCCGTCCACGATGGCCCCGACGAGCCACGCGTCATGCCCGCCGGTACGGATGGCGTCGATGGCGCGGTGCACTTCGGCGCCAGGGACGACCGCGAGCATGCCGAGGCCGAGGTTGAACACGTGCTCCATCTCGTCATCGCCGATCTCGCCCGCGGTGCGAATCACGTCGAAGATGCGCGGCTCTTCCCATCGGCCGCGCCGGATTACCGCGTCGCAGTCGTGGGGCAGCACGCGCTCGAGGTTGCCGGGAATGCCGCCGCCGGTCACATGGCACAGCGCGTGCACCTCGGAATGGCGACGCAGCTGCGCGACCGCCGGCGCGTAGATCACGCTCGGAACGAGGAGCTCGGCGCCGAGAGAGTGGCGCGCGCCGCGCCAGGCCGGTCCGTCGAGTGTGCGGCCGGCCCGCTCGAGCGCGCTGCGAGCCAGCGAGTATCCGTTGCAGCGAAGACCGGGGCTGGCGAATCCGATCACGCGGTCGCCGTCGCGCACGCCCGAGGGAAGCAGGTCGGCGCGCTCGACGACACCCACCGCGAACCCCACGAGATCGAACTCGCCCGCGGCCATCACGCCAGGGTGCTCCGACATCTCGCCACCGATGAGCGCACAGCCAGCCTTGCGGCAGCCAACCGCGACGCCTTGCACGATCTGCTCGACATGATCGGGCACGAGCTTGCCGACGGAGATGTAGTCGAGGAAGAACAACGGTTCAGCGCCGTGCGCGGCAACGTCGTCCACCGACATGGCAACGACGTCGATGCCGATCGTGTCGAAGCGCCCGACCTCCGCGGCGATCACCGACTTCGTGCCGACCCCGTCGGTCGATGACACGAGCAGCGGGTCCCTGTACGGGAGCTTCCCGAGCGAGAACAGCCCACCGAAGCCACCGATGTCGCCGACGACCTCCGCCCGGAACGTCGAGCGGACGTGCTCCTTGATGAGCTCGACCGCCTTCTCACCCGCAGAGATGTCGACGCCGGCCGCCGCGTACGTCAGGCCGTCGCCCCCACTCGCCCTGCTTCCGGCGCGACCCCGCTCGCGACGCCTCACGCGCGGCCGGTATCGACCACGGGTAGAGCCACGTCCTCCGTGCCTCGCTCGCTCTCTGCGGACCGGGAACCGGCTCCCTGGTCGACGTCGCGGGCTCCGTCTCCTGGGCGTCGAGCGGCCAAGCCGCCCGACGCCCGGTCCGCAGCCGTTCGCGCGCTGGCGAGCGCCTCCGGCGCCGCTTGTTCGAGGACGAGCTTGGCGTCGGCGAGGTCGGGGACCGGCACGGTGTAGTGGCCGGACAGGCACGCCGTGCAGAACGAGTTGGCGTCGGCACCGGTTGCCGTGATCACGCGGTCGAGTTCCAGGTACGACAGCGAGTCGACCTGGAGGAAGTCCTTGATCTCGCCGACGGCCATGTCTGCCGCGAGCAGCTCGGAGCGGCGACCGGTGTCCATGCCGTAGAAGCAGGGCCACTTGTACGGCGGCGACGACACCCGGAAGTGGACTTCCTCGGCCCCGGACTCGCGCAGCATCGCCACGACTTGGCGGGTGGTGGTGCCGCGCACGATCGAGTCATCCACGACGACGAGCCGCTTGCCGCGGATGTTCTCGCGCAGCGGGTTCAGCTTCATGCGCACACCGCCGGTGCGCAGCTGCGCGCTCGGCTGGATGAAGGTACGGCCGACGTAGCGGTTCTTCACGAGACCGTCGCCGTAGGGAATCCCCGACGCGCGCGCGTAACCCTGCGCCGCCGGTATGCCCGACTCGGGCACCGGCATCACCATGTCTGCGTCGACCGGCGCCTGGCGCGCGAGCTCCTCGCCCATCCGCTGGCGCGCCGCGTGCACACTACGGCCGTAGAGGTAGGTGTCGGGACGCGCGAAGTACACGAACTCGAAAAGACAGAGCTTGGGGTCGGGTTCCGCGAAGCGGTGCTCGCGCATGCCGCTGGCGTCGATCACGACCATCTCACCGGGCTCCACCTCGCGCACGAAGTGGGCACCCACGATGTCGAGCGCGGCCGTCTCGCTGGCGAGCACCCACCCGCCCTCGACGCGGCCGAGCACCAACGGCCAGAAACCCTTGCGATCACGCACACCGATCAGGCGCGCGTCGTCCATGAGCACGAGCGAGAACCCACCCGCGAGACGGGGGAGCACGCGCTCGAGTGCCACCTCGAGGTCGCGTCCGTCGGAGCGGGGATGGTCGGTGTACTCCTTGGCGACGAGCTCACCGATGAGCGCAGAGTCGGTCGTCGAGTCGACGTCGACCGTCGCGGCCTCGAAGCCCGGGAGCATCCCCAGCCCCTCGGCCAGCTCGATCACGTTCGTGAGGTTCCCGTTGTGCCCGAGCGCGAAGCCCGCGTCGCCGACCGACCGATACACCGGCTGCGCGTTGCGCCACGTGCTCGAACCGGTCGTGGAGTAGCGGTTGTGACCGATGGCGAGGTGGCCCTCGAGCGGCGCGAGCTGGCGCTCGTCGAACACCTGCGTGACGAGGCCCATGTCCTTGACGACGGTGATCATCTCGCCGTCGCTGACCGCCATGCCGGCCGACTCCTGGCCGCGGTGCTGGAGGGCGTAGAGGCCGAGGTAGGTGAGATGGGCCACCGGCGCGCCCGGTGCGTAGATGCCGAAGACGCCGCACGCGTGCCCTAATTGGCGATCCATCGCCCCACAAGTATCCCATGCGCGCTTCGGGCCGACAGACACGTAGCGTCAGCGGCGTGGCGACGTGTCTCTGGCTCACAGGCCGCGCCAGAGCAGGGAAGAGCACGATTGCGCGTGCGGTTGCCGACGAGCTCGGTAGGTCTGGAGCGGCGGTCGTGCTGCTCGACGAGGACGTGCGCAGCCATCTCGTCGACGGCCGAGCCCCGATCGCGTGGCTCGTGCGCGTGCTGACCGAAGCCGGCGTGACCACGATCGTGGCGTCTGATCTCCCAGCGCGCGCCGACCGAGAGCACGTGCGCGAGGCCATCACACAGTTCGTCGAGGTCTTCGTCGACGGCGGTGGTGCGACCAGCGACGACGACAGCTATGAGGAGCCGTTCGCGCCCGAGCTCCGGGTTCCGACGCACGACCGCGAGCCCACCGCCTCGATCGCGCTCGTGGTGTCGTGGCTCGAGCATTCCGGCGAGCTGCACGCAGCGGAGTAGCCGGCGGAGCGTCAGCCGGCGACTGGTGCGCCGAGCGCGTTGGGGATCGCGTCGCGCCAGGAGCGTTCGGCGTCGGCGAGTGCTACGTCGATGGCGCCTTCCACGACGAGCCGGTCGCCGCCCGCGGCACCGAGATCCACCGCGTGCACGCCAGCGTCTTCGGCTCGGCGCAACACCTGCGGCAACGGGCGCGCGTCGACGGACACGACCACGCGGCTGGCCGACTCCGAGAAGCACCACGCGGCCGCGGGGACATCGGTCTCGGGCGTGATCGTAAAGCCGACGCCACTGCCAAAGGCCATCTCCGCGAGCGCAACCGCGATGCCGCCGTCCGAGCAGTCGTGCACGCCGCCCACGGTGCGCTCGGCGACCAGATCACGAACCAGCGCGTGCACGCGACTCGCGGCGTCGAGATCGGCCTCGGGTGGCATGCCACCGTCGAACCCGTGGACCGCCGCGGCCCACTCGGAGCCGCCGAGCTCGGCGCGCGTCGCGCCGAGAACGACCAGGTGCTCGCGCTCGACGGTCCGCGGCAGGGGCGGCACATCGGACTGCTCCGCGAGGCCGACGACCGCCACGACCGGTGTGGGGTCGATGTCGGCGCCGCGCGACTCGTTGTAGAAGCTGACGTTGCCGCCGATCACCGGGATACTGAGGGCTTCGCAGGCTTCGCTGATGCCCTCGACGACCTCCTCGAACTGCCACATCACCGCGGCGTGCTCGGGGTTGCCGAAGTTCAGGCAGTTCACCAGCGCGCGCGGTTCGGCGCCCGCGCAGGCCACGTTGCGCGCCGACTCGAGCACGACCAAACGACCACCGGTTCGGGGGTCGAGTCGGCAGAACCGACCTTTGCCGTCGGTGGCCAGCGCAAGGGAGCGCGTCGTGCCCTTGAGGCGAAGGACCGCCGCGTCAGCCCCGGGACCCACCACGGTGTTGAGGAAGAGCTGGTGGTCGTACTGGCGCCACACCCACGACTTGTCGGCGATCGTCGGCGTCGCGAGCAGCGCGAGCAGCTCGTCGGAAAGGTCGGTGCCCGCGCCGAAGCGCCCCGCGAGCTCGGGCCAAGGATTGGACGCGTTCAGCGCGCGTTGCTCCGCCGGTGGCTCGAGTGGTCGCGTGTAGACCGGTCCGTCGCCGAGGCTGTCGCACGGAACGTCGGCGATCGGCGCGCGATCGGAAGAGACAGGAGGAGGCTGGTCGCCGCGCGGCGGCAAGGGGTTGGCTCCGGGAACGCCGATCGCGTCGAAGACGCCATCGAACACGCGAAAGCGTCCGTTGTCGGTCACGCGCCCGGCAACCGTCGCTCTGATCTCCCAGCGTTCGCACAACGCCATGACCTCGTCGAGGCGACTCGGCTCGATGATCGCCAGCATTCGCTCCTGGCTCTCGGACGTCATGACCTCGACCGGGTTCATGCCCGGCTCGCGCCGCGCGATGCGCGCGACATCAACGTCCATCCCCGCGCCGGCGTTGGCCGCGGTCTCAGACGCCGCGCACGACAGCCCCGCCGCGCCGAGGTCCTGCACGCCGACCGCCAGGCCCGCATCGAGCAGCGCGAGGCAGGCCTCGATGAGGCGCTTCTCCTCGAACGGGTCACCGACCTGCACCGATGGTCGCTTCGCCTCGGATCCCTCTTCAAAGCCCGCGGACGCGAGCACGCTCGCGCCGCCGATCCCGTCGCGGCCGGTCGACGACCCGAGCAGCACCGCCAGGTTGCCCTCCCCCTCGGCGCGCGCGAGCACGAGCCTCTCCTTCGGGAGCAATCCGAGGCAGAAGACGTTCACGAGCGGGTTCTCGCGGTAGCAGTCGTCGAACACCACCTCGCCGCCGACGGTCGGTACGCCCACCGCATTGCCGTAGCCGCTGATGCCCGAGACGACACCCTCGAACAAGTAGCGCGTGCGAGCGTCGTCAAGCGGTCCGAAGCGCAGCGGGTCCATGAGCGCGATCGGGCGCGCGCCCATCGAGAACACGTCGCGGATGATGCCGCCGACGCCGGTCGCCGCGCCCTGGTACGGCTCCACCGCGGACGGGTGGTTGTGGCTCTCGATGCGGATGGCGACGGCGAGCCCGTCACCGACGTCGATCACCCCGGCACCCTCACCAGGACCGACGAGCACCCACGGGGCTTCCGTCGGGAACCGGCGCAGGTGCACCTTCGACGACTTGTACGAGCAGTGCTCGGACCACATGACCGCGTACATGGCGAGCTCGAGCTCGGAAGGCGCACGACCCAGGAGCTGCTCGATGTCTCCGAACTCGTCGTCGGTGAGGCCCAGCTGCCGGTGGAGTGGCTGCGCAGGCGTCACGCGGCGAGCCTACGCATCCGCTCTCGGCGCTCCGCGCCGGGCCGCACCTCTCTACCTCGGCGAACGGCTTGCCGCGCCGCAGGGTACCTGCGGCGCCGTCGCTCGCCTCTGGTCTGCGGGTCGATTTACGGAAATGACTCGTGCCACAATTGGGAAAAGCGTGACTCCGCAATTGCGAACAAGGATGTGTTCGAAATGCCCCCCAAGGCGCTCACACCTCAGCACAAGCAAGCGATGGCCGCAGGCCGCAAAGAGGGGCAGGCCGTGAAGGCCTACCTCGACGCACTCGAGCAGCACCGACCCCGCCGCGGCCGGCGCCGGACGACCGATTCCATCCAGAAGCGCCTCGTCGCGATCGACGCCGAGTTCAACGGCGCGTCGTCGCTCCATCGGCTCCAGCTCACCCAGGAGCGGCGTGACCTCAAGGCCGAGCTCGCGGCGATGGAAGCGGGAACAACGGCCGACGTCACGGCGCTCGAAGCCGGCTTCGTGCAGGTGGCGAACGGCTACGCGCAGCGCAAGGGGATCGCCTACGCGACCTGGCGTGATTTCGGCGTCTCCGCCGACGTGCTCAAGAAGGCCGGCATCACGCGGTAGAGATCGCCTGCATGAAGGTGGCGTTGACGCCCTTGGCGTCGGCGGCGTCGAGCTCGATCCGTCGGTCCGCGGTCATGAGCTCGATGCGGGCGTAGTCGGCGCTTCCATACGGATACGAGACCGCCACGCGCAGCTGGTCGCGGCTCCAGCCCTTGATGTCGTTCTTGAGCTCGGCGACGCCCCGTGCCGACTTGTACGCGCACACGAACAGCTGCGTTGGCGTGACGACGAGCACGACCGTCGCGGGGAACCCTCCGGCACGGTCCTGCATGGCTTGCTTCTCTTGCTTCGTGAACTTCACGAGCTCTCGATCGGAGTCGCCGACGCCCGCCAAGTAGTCGGGCCAGTGCAGCTGACCGACGGCGACCGTGTCGGGATACATGGTGCGTGCCTGCTCGGACAGCTGCTCGTGAATCTCGTTCTGCATGCCCACGTGCTGTCCGTCGTCAGGCGGCAGCAGAGCGGGCAACCGCGGCGTCGAGCAGCGACTGCAGCAGCACGACGCCGTCGGCCGAGCCGAGCACGAGGTCGCTCGCGCGCTCGGGGTGCGGCATGAGTCCGACCACGTTCCCGTGCTCGTTGGAGATCCCCGCGATGTCGTCGAGGGCGCCGTTCGGGTTGTGCACGTAGCGCAGCACGATGCGGTCATCGGCGCGCAGCCGCTCCAACGTCGCCTCATCGCAGATGTAGTTGCCCTCGAAGTGGTTGATGGGCAGGAGCAGGACCGTTCCCGGCGTCACGCCGGCCGTGAGCACGGATCGACGCGTCTCGACGCGGCACTCGACCGTCTCACACAGGAACTTCAGGCCCGCGTTCCTCTGGAGCGCACCCGGCAGCAGTCCGGCTTCGGTGAGCACCTGGAAGCCGTTGCACACTCCCACGACCGGTCCGCGTGCTGCCGCGTGCTCCGCGACCGCGGCCATCACGGGAGAGAACCTCGCGAGCGCGCCCGTGCGGAGGTAGTCGCCGTGCGCGAACCCGCCCGGCACGACCACGGCGTCGGCGCCGCCGAGGCTCGTCTCGGTGTGGAACACGAGCTGGGGCGCGCCGCCCAGCTGCTCAATGGCATGAGCGACGTCGAGCTCGCAGTTCGTGCCGGGGAAGACCACGATGGCAACGCGAGCGCTCATGTGGCCGCGAGCTCCGTGATCTCCATCGCGTACGCCTCGATCACGGGGTTGGCGAGCAGCCGATCGCACATCTCCGCGACCTGATCGCGCGCACTGGCTGCGTCGGGCGCGTCGACCACGAGCCGGATCGACTTGCCGATCCGAACCTCCGAGACGTTCGTGTACCCGAGCGCCGGGAGGGCGCGCTCGACGGTCGCTCCTTGTGGGTCGGCGATGCCCGGGAGGTGCGTCACCTCGACGTGCGCTTCGAACCTCATCCGGCCGCACCGTGCCATTCGGCGAAGCTCGTGCCAGTGAGCATCTCGTACGCCTCGACGTAGCGAGCGCGGGTGCCTTGGATCACGGCAGGCGGAAGCGCAGGCGCAGGCGCCTGCTTGTCCCAACCGATCTCCAGGTAGTGATCGCGCACGTACTGCTTGTCGAACGATGGCGGTGACGTACCCACTGCGTAGTCCTCGGCGGACCAGTAGCGCGAGGAGTCGGACGTCATCATCTCGTCGATGACCAGGAGCGCGCCGTCGATCGTGCCGAACTCGAGCTTGGTGTCGGCCAGGATCAGACCCTGATCCGCGGCGTGGTCGACGCCGAACCCGTAGATCGCCAGCGTCGTCTCCCGCACCTGCTGGAACACGTCGTCGCCCACCAGCGCGGCGGCCTGCGCGTCGGTGAGCGCCTCGTCGTGGCCGGCCTCGGCCTTGGTCGTCGCCGTGAAGATCGGTGCGTCGAGTTGTTCGGCCTGGCGCAACCCCGAACGAAGCGCCGCTCCGTGCACGGTGCCGTTCGCGTCGTACTCGGACCAGGCCGATCCGAAGAGGTACCCGCGCGCGATGCACTCGAGCCGGATGGGGCGCGCGGCCCGCACGAGCATGGCCCGACCCCCGACCTCGGGACCCGCAGTCTCAGGAAAGTCGGTGGGGTCCGACGAGACCACATGATTCGGCCATTGATCCCCGGTGCGCTCGAACCAGAACGTCGACAGCCCGGTCAGCGCGCGCCCTTTGTCGGGGACCTCGTCACCGAGCACCACGTCGAACACCGAGATCCGGTCCGACGCGACCATGAGCATTCGGTCGTGATCGACCTCGTAGAGGTCACGCACCTTGCCGGTGTACCGATGAGGGAGCGCGAGACGGGTCACGTCGGGGTACCCCCGTCGCCCAGCGCGTCGACCGACCGCCCGGCGTTCGCCAGCGCGTGGTCGAGGTCGAAGCATGCGGCCAGCCGATCGCCATCGAGCACCGAACTCACCTGCTTGTCTTCGCGCAGCACGTCGACGAACGGGCGGCGCTCCTCCCAGGTGCGCATGGCATTGCGCTGGACGATTCGGTACGCGTCGTCACGCGTCACGCCGGCTTCGACGAGCGCCAGGAGCACCGGCTGGCTGAACACGAGGCCGTGCGACACGTCGAGGTTCTCGAGCATGCGCTCGGGGTGCACGACCATTCCCTCCACGATCGCACGGAACTTCACGGCGACGTAATAGGCGAGCTGGAGCGAGTCGGGGAGCACGATCCGCTCCACCGACGAATGCGAGATGTCGCGCTCGTGCCACAGGGCGATGTCCTCGAGTCCCGGTATCACGTTGGCGCGCAGCACACGGGCAAGCCCGCACATCTGCTCGCACTTCACCGGGTTGCGCTTGTGCGGCATCGCGCTCGAGCCCTTCTGCTTCCCGGCTCGGAACGGCTCCTCCACCTCGCCGACCTCGGTGCGCTGGAGATGACGGATCTCGAGCGCGAACGACTCCACTGCGGCCCCGATCGATGCACACGCGTACAGCAGCTCGGAGTGCCGATCCCGCGCGAGCACCTGTGTGGCAGGGACAGGACGCAGCCCGAGGTGCTCACACACATAGGCTTCCACCTCGGGGGCCACGTTGGAGTAGGTGCCGACCGCGCCCGAGAGCTTGCCGACCGCGACCGCCTCGCGGGCTCGCGTGAGACGGGCGCGGTCACGACGCACCTGGAGCGCCCAGAGCGCGACCTTTGCCCCGAACGTGGTGGGTTCGGCGTGGATGCCGTGGGTCCGGCCGACCATCGGCGTGGCGCGATGCTCACCCGCTCGCTTCGCGATGGCTCCTTCGAGCCCTTCGAGGGCCTCGAGGAGCACATCGCACGCGCGCACGAGGGTGACGGAGAGCGCGGTGTCGACGACGTCGCTCGACGTGAGCCCGTGGTGCAACCACGTGCCGTCGGGGGCGCCGACCCGCTCCTGGACCACGTCGACGAAGGCAGCCACGTCGTGCTCGGTGACCTGCTCCCTGGCCTCGATCGCCGCGACATCGAATCCGGCCCGCTCACGGATGGCCGCCGCAGCTTCCGGCGGCACGACCCCGAGCTTCGCCTGAGCCTCGGCCGCGAGCACCTCGACCTCGAGCCAGGTGGCGTACCGGGCCTCGTCGGCGAACAGGTCCGCCATGGGAGATAAGGCGTAGCGGGCGATCAAGGGCTGATCCCTCCCTGCCGACACTGTAGGGGCGACCGGTCGGCCCCGGGCGAGCTGTCGCGGGGCACGGCGACGATGCAAGACCGACGGGAGGCTACGGAGTGCAAGCGGAGGAGCGGGAAGCGACAGTCGGCCACGGTGCCGTGGTGGGCGCGTGCACGAACCACTTTGCTGCGCGCGCCGTCGGCAAGTGCGACGACTGCGGTGAGCTCTGGTGCTCGCATTGTCTCGTTCCGACCACCCGCAAGCGCCAGCCCACCCGCTGCATCACGTGCGCCCTGGTAGCCGCCGGCGTACGCGCCCCCGGTGGACGGCGCAACAACGTCACGAGCATGAGTCGGGCTCAGAAGCGCCCAACCAACCTCTTCTAGGTCGCGCTCGCTTGGCGCCGGGAACCACCATTCCGGTCGACTCCGCAGGCTCCGTCTCATGGCTGACGAGTGGCGAAGCCACTCGTCGTCCGGCGCCACCCTTCGGGACGCTCGCCAGCGACTGGGAGCACCTCCGGTGCCGCCGTGTCTCATGTTGGAACCGCCGCGGCTGCGGCGATGTCGTGTCGGAAGTGCACTCCCGGCCAACTGATCTGCGCCGCGGCTCGATAGGCGCGATCGCGAGCCTCACTGAGGCTCTCGGCGGACGCGGTGACGTCGAGCACGCGGCCGCCATTCGTGACGAGGCGACCATCCGAAGCACGCGCGGTGCCCGCATGGAAGAGCACGACGCCGGGCAACCCGGACGCTTCGTCGAGTCCGTCGATCACATCCCCGGTGCGCGGGGACGCAGGGTAGCCCTCGGAGGCGAGGACCAACGTCACCCACGATTCCGAGACGCATCGCACCTCGGGCAAGGCCTCGCCGCGTGCCGCGGCCAGGCAGAGCTCGCCCAGGTCGGTCTCCAGGCGCGGAACCACCACCTGGCATTCGGGGTCACCGAAACGCACGTTGTATTCAACGAGCTTTGGCCCGTCGACGGTGAGCATGAGGCCGGCGTAGAGAATCCCGCGGTACTCGAGCCCACGCGCCCTGAGCTCATGGAGCGTGGGTCGCACCGACCTGGACATGACCTCCTCCACGATGTCATCGCCCGCAATCGGAACCGGTGAGTACGCGCCCATCCCGCCGGTGTTCGGTCCCGCGTCGTCATCGTGCACGCGCTTGAAGTCCTGGGCGGGGGCGAGCGGTACCGCGGCGTCAACGTCACCGTTGCACACCACCAGCAACGAGAGCTCGGGGCCCCGCATCCCTTCCTCGATCACAAGGGTGCGACCAGCGTCGCCGAACGCGTCGCCTGACAAGTAGGCGCGCACTGCATCGCGTGCCTCCGCGATCGATTCGGTGACGATCACGCCCTTGCCTGCGGCCAGGCCGTCGGTCTTGACCACATACAGACCGTCGAGCGACTCGAGGAAGACGAACGCGGCGTCCTGATCAGCCGCTGAGAAGGTGCCGTGACGCGCGGTTGGAACGCCGGCGGCGGCGGCCACCTCCTTCATCCACGCCTTGGAGCCCTCGAGCTTGGCGGCCGCCGCGACCGGCCCAAATGCATGGCGCCCGCGTGCCTGCACCGCGTCGACGACGCCCCGAACGAGGGTGTCCTCGGATCCGGGGAGCACCAGGTCAGCGTCCACGTCGTCCGCGAGCCGCGCGACGGCAGCGGGGTCTTTGGGGTCGACCGGCAGGCAGCGCGCTACGCCTTCGATACCGGGGTTACCCGGCGTGGCGACGACTTCTTCCACGGAATCGCTGCGTGCGAGTGCCCAGCACAGCGCGTGCTCCCGCCCGCCACCGCCGACAACGAGGACGCGCATCAAGCGGCGCGGGGAAGAACGACTGTCTGTTCGCGTCCGGGGCCGACCGACACGAAGCTGATCGGGACGCCGGCGAGCTTCTCGATGAAACGCACGTAGTCGCGCGCGGCCGCGGGGAGGTCTTCGATGCGTTCGGCCTCGGTGATCTCGCTCTGCCAGCCTGGCAGTGTCTCGTACACCGGACGAACCTTGTGCAGCACCGACTGGTGGTACGGCACATGGTCGTAGCGCGTGCCGTCCTCCCCTTCATATGCCACGCACACCTTGAGCTCGGCCAGGGGCGCGAGCACGTCGAGCTTGGTGATCGCGACCTCGCTGCAGCTGTTGAGCCGCACCGCGTGGCGCAGCATCACGCCGTCGAGCCACCCCGGCCGCCGTCGGCGCCCAGTGTTGGTACCGAACTCATTTCCTCGATCCACGAGCAGCTCGCCGATCTCATCGCCTTCGAGCAGCTCCGTGGGGAACGGTCCGGCGCCGACGCGCGTCGTATACGCCTTCGACACGCCGATGACACGGTCGATCGCCCGCGGACCCACACCCGCGCCTGTGCACACCCCACCGGCGACCGGGTTCGACGAGGTCACGAACGGATACGTGCCGTGGTCGAGGTCGAGGTAGGTGGCCTGCGCGCCTTCGAAGAGCACCTGCTGGCCGGCGTCCAGCGCGTCGTGGACCATGTGGACGGTGTCGGCGATCATCGGCTCGAGGCGCGGCACCATCGCCAGGTACTCCTTGGCAATCTCGTCGCCGTCCAGCGGGAGCCGGTTGTACACCTTGGCCAGCACACCGTTCTTCTCACGGAGTGCGAGGTCGAGCTTCTCGCGGAAGATCTTGGGGTCGAGCAGGTCTTGCACGCGCAAGCCCACGCGCAGCGCTTTGTCGGCGTACGCGGGGCCGATGCCGCGCTTCGTGGTGCCGAGCTTGTTCTTCCCGAGGTAGCGCTCGGTCACTCGGTCCAGCTCTTGGTGGTACGGCATGATCAAGTGCGCGTTGCCCGACACGACCAAGCGACTCGTGTCCACGCCCTTGCCTTCGAGCATGTCGAGCTCGGCGATGAGCACGCCCGGGTCCACCACGACGCCGTTGCCGATGATCGGCGTGACGTACGGGTACAGCACACCGCTCGGCACGAGCTGGAGAGCGAAGACCTGGCCCTCGACCACGATCGTGTGGCCGGCGTTGTGCCCGCCCTGATAGCGGACGACGAGGGTCGATTCCTTGGCGAGGTAGTCGGTGAAGCGACCTTTGCCCTCGTCGCCCCATTGGGTTCCGACGATCACCGTGCCAGGCAAGAGGGCCTCCGGCTCACGGTGGTGGCGGCACACGCGACTGCAGTCACGTTGGGGACAGGGTAGTCGGAGGTCGGTGGACGAACGTCATTCGTTTCTGGCGCTCGCTCGGGCGCGACGGATCATCACCGTGAGGTAGACGGCCCGAACCGCGAGTGACTCACGCAGCTCCTCGCGCAGATCCTGAAGGAACTCCTTCTGGTACGTCTCGTCGGAGAGCAGCGACACCGTGAACTGGAGGGCGGTGAACCCGGCAAGGAAGCCGGCCGCCTCGAGCAGCTCGGACGTCAGCGACAGGTCGGCACCGAACAAGCTGAACGAGAGGAGCACATCGGGTGGCTCACCGATCCACACACGTGCGAGCTCGGTCGGAACGGTCAGCACGCCGAGCACGACGAGGAAACCGAACATCGCCGCGCCGACGATCAGCACGAGGATGGCTTCGCTCGCCATCACGACCAGACCGACGTTGAGCCATTCCTTCCTCGTCAAGCGCGGCGGTGACGCCGGACGCGCAGGGAGGCTCCGACGCAACGGCGCCGCGGGCGTCTTGCCGGCACGCGCCCGGATCGCCTGCCACGACTCGCCGTCGGAGAGCTCGCCCACCTGGCGCGGCACGCGGATCGCGGCGAACCCGGTGGCAAGGACGAGGAAGAACGCGACCGCCACACCGATCAGCTCGGTCGGGAGCTCGTGGGCGATCTGGAACGGTTCGACCGTGTAGAAGACCACGATCACCACGAGGAGCAGCAAAGGAAGTGCGCGCATCAGCACTGCCGACACCGAGAGGATCTGGCGAGCGCCGTTCACAAGCGCCCAGCGCGACATCGGGATCAGTCCGTAGCTGGTCGTGACGTAGATCAGGAGCAGCAGCGCCAGGTTCGCTCCGCCGGTGACGAGCCCTGAGCGCCATTGACCGTCGGTCGCGATCGGTACCAGCGCTGGCAGCACCACGAACAACGCGACCTCGACGGGGCCGACGTCTTCCGGGCGAGCGAAGAGCGGACGATTACGGAGGCGGTTCGAGACCGCCCACACCGCGATCACCGCCATGAAGGCGGCAACGCTCACCAGCACACTGACCCACACCTCGAAGTCGGCGCTCGGTGCGTTGACCACGACCTCGACCAGTGCGACGAGGGTCAGCAGTGGCGCCGCGCGGGTCCAGACGTCACGTGACGCGCTGTACCGGAAGATGAAGTGCGGGAGCCCTCGCCCGACGAACCACTGCTCGGTCGCTTCGATCGCGTCGCCCGAAGGACCCGCCACGGTCGAAGGCTACGCTCGGTGGCGTGTCGCGAGGTGGAGTCATCCTCGCGGTCGCGTTCACGCTGGCGCTCTCACCTGCGGCCGCGGCCGGGCAAGTGAACTCACAACCCGACGTGATGATCGTCGGCCGCGCCGGCGCGGTCCTCACCGGCGACGATCTCTACGGCAGCACGAATGTCGGGCAGCAGCGAAGCATGATCGTCGATGATCGGCTTGCCTTTTCGGTGCGCATCCAGAATGACGGCGCGGAATCTGACTCGTTCCTTGTGACCGTGCGCACCTCTGACGCCGGCTTCGAGGTCCGCTCTTTCCTCGGAAAGCGCGACGTGACCGCAGGTGCGCAGAATGGAACGCTCGAGCTTCGCCACGTACCGCCGGAAGCGGCCCGTCGTTTGCGGGTCGAGGTGACCGCGTCGACCGCCGCGTTTGGCGCGACACTCGAACTCGTCATCACTGCTGCGGCCCCGCAGCCCGGTGAGACCCGGCCTGCCGACTCGGTCTACGTCGAGATCACGAACATCTCGACGCCGGAGTGATCAGGCGTTGACGGCCTGCTTGCGGCTGAAGGTGAGCTGGCCGTCGCTGGATGCGTCGACCACCACCACGTCGCCGTCGGAGTAGTCGCCCTTCAGCAAGCCGAGCGCCACGGTGTCGGCGATCTCTTTCTGGAGAACGCGCTTGAGCGGTCGCGCCCCGTAGTCGGGGTCGTATCCAACTGTTGCGATGTGCTCGAGCGCGGCGTCGGTGAGCTCGATGCCGAGGTTGCGCTCGGCCAACCGCGCTCGGAGGTGCTCCACCTGGAACTCCACGATCTCGCGGATGTGCGCCTCGGTGAGGGGATGGAACGTCACGATCTCGTCGATGCGGTTGAGGAACTCGGGCTTGAAGTGGCTGCGCACCACGTTCATGATCGTCCGCTCGTCGGCACCGCCGCCGAGGTTGGACGTCATGATCAGCACCGAGTTCGAGAAGTCGACCGTGCGACCTTGTCCGTCGGTGAGACGACCATCGTCGAGCACCTGCAAGAGCACATTGAACACGTCCGGATGCGCCTTCTCGATCTCATCGAGCAGCACGACTGAGTACGGGCGGCGACGCACGGCCTCCGTGAGCTGGCCGCCTTCGTCGTAGCCCACGTATCCGGGAGGCGCGCCCACGAGGCGCGACACGTTGTGCTTCTCCTGGTACTCCGACATGTCGATGCGGACCATCGCCCGCTCGTCGTCGAAGAGGAAGTCGGCCAGGCTGCGCGCGAGCTCGGTCTTGCCGACGCCGGTGGGACCGAGGAACAGGAACGACCCGATCGGTCGGTTGGGGTCCGACAGACCGGCTCGCGATCGACGGATCGCGTTGGCGACCACGTTCACCGCCTCGTCCTGACCCACGACCCGTGAATGGAGCACGTCCTCCATCCGCACGAGCTTGGCGACCTCGCCCTCCAGCAGGCGCGTCACCGGGACGCCCGTCCACTTCGAGACGATCTCGGCGACGTCTTCCTCGTCGACCTCTTCCTTCAGCATCTTCTTGTCGCGCTGGAGCTCGTCGAGGCGCGCGGTCTTCTCCTCGATCTCCTGCTCGAGGTCGCGCATCGTGCCGTAGCGGAGCTGCGCGGCCTTCTCCAGGTCGCCTTCACGTTCGGCCCGCTCGGCTTCGTTGCGCGCTTGCTCGAGCTGCTCCTTCAGGGCGCGAATCTCGGTGATCGCGTCCTTCTCGTTCTGCCAGTGCGCCACCATGGCGTCGCGCTCCTCGGCGAGCTCGGCCACCTCGGCCTCGATCGCCGCGAGGCGCTGCTTCGACCCGGCGTCCGTCTCCTTAGAGAGCGCCGCCTTCTCGATCTCGAGCTGGCGGATGCGCCGCTCGACCACGTCGATCTCGATCGGCATCGAGTCGATCTCGATGCGCAGGCGCGACGCGGCCTCGTCGATCAGGTCGATCGCCTTGTCGGGCAGCTGACGTCCGGTGATGTAGCGGTCGGAGAGCACCGCGGCCGCCACAAGCGCGGCGTCCTGGATACGCACCCCGTGATGCACCTCGTAGCGCTCCTTGAGCCCGCGCAGGATCGCGATCGTGTCCTCGGTAGACGGCTCACCCACGAACACCTGCTGGAAGCGCCGTTCCAGCGCGGGGTCCTTCTCGATGTACTTGCGGAACTCGTCGAGCGTGGTCGCACCCACCATGCGCAGCTCGCCGCGCGCCAGCATCGGCTTGATCATGTTCCCGGCATCGACTGCGCCTTCGGCGCCGCCGGCGCCGACGATCGTGTGGAGCTCGTCGACGAACGAGATGACCTCGCCGTTGGCGTCGGTGATCTCCTTGAGCACGGCCTTGAGCCGGTCCTCGAACTCACCGCGGTACTTGGAGCCAGCGACCATCGCGCCGATGTCGAGCGCGATGAGTCGCTTGTTGCGCAGCGACTCCGGCACGTCGCCCTCGACGATGCGGCGCGCGAGCCCCTCGACGATCGCGGTCTTGCCGACGCCGGGCTCGCCGATGAGCACCGGGTTGTTCTTGGTGCGGCGCGACAACACTTGGATCACACGCCGGATCTCGTCGTCGCGCCCGATGACCGGGTCGAGCTTGCCCTTGCGCGCTTCCTCCGTGAGGTCGCGCCCGAAGCGCTCCAGCGCCTGGTACTGGTCCTCGGGGTTCTCGCTGGTAACGCGGTGACTGCCACGAACGTCCTTGAGCGCGCCGAGCACGGCGTCGCGGGTGACACCCAAGCTGCGGAGCAGATCGCCGACGCCGCCGACGACCTCGGTCATCGCGAGGAGGACGTGTTCGGTGGAGAGGTAGTCGTCACCGAGCTCGGTGCGCTGCGCATCGGCGGTCTCGAGCACCTGGAACGTCTCGGGGGAGAGCTGCGCTTGCGCGGTCTGGCCGTAGACCTGGGCCACTTTCGAGAGCGCTTCGTCGACCCGATCGCGAACCGCTGACGGCGTCACCCCGAGGCGTTCGAGCACGGGTAGCACGACCGACTCGGGCTGGCCCACCAGGGCGGCGAGCAGATGCTCGGCGCTGACCTGGGCGTGGTTGCGCTCACGCGCGAGCGACTGCGCGGTCTGGAGGGCCTCGCCCGTCTTGCGGGTCAGCTTGTTCGGGTCAAGTGCCATGCGAGCCTCATCTCGGACGTACGGTCTAAGTTGATAACACCACCATCAACTTTGCCATTCCGTCTCCGGGGGGATTCCCGGTCGAAATGCCCATGCTGTGCCATCCTCGAACCATTGTGAACTGGGAAGCCACCCCGACCACGCCGCGGCCGGCCGGACCTGGCTGGCACCCGGACCCGCTCGACCCCACCCGCCTGCGCTGGTGGGACGGCGCCGCCTGGACGGCCCGCATCGCCCGGCTCGAACCGGGCTCCGAGGCCATCTCCTGGCACGCGGGGATCGGCGACCTCGCGGCGCCCGACCCGCGCGGCGAGGCCCCGGCGCTCTCGAGCGAGCCCGCGGCGATCGGTCCGATCTCGACGGCCCCCCGAGTGCTCGCGCCGGTCCCTCGCCTCGAGGCGCCGGGCGAGCCCGACGAAGACAGCGCGTCGGCGACCTCCAAGCCTCGGAACTTGTCGCGGCGTACGTGGGCGGCGCTCGCGGCGGCCGTGATCCTGCTCGCGGCGGGAGCCGGCATGGGCACCGCCACCCTCGGCGAGGAGCAGCGGCCCCGGCTCGCGTCGACCATCCGCTTCGCCGATACCGACGCGGAGCTGCGCTTTCGGTATCCACACGAGTGGCGGGTGGACAAGGAGACACCGGGCGTCGGCGTTCGGTTCGTCGTGTCGAACGCGAACGCCAGCGCGCTCGAGACCAACACGGTGCAGGTCAAGACCGACCCCGCGCCCGTGCCGTTGCCGGCACTGCACGTGCTGGCGAACCAGACCACCGAGCAGGTGGTCGCCGAGCTCGCCGACTTCCGGATGGTCTCCGCCGAGCAGACGCGCCTCGCCAGCGGCCCGGCGTTCCGCCTCGAGCTGGTCGACACGACGACCGAACCCGTGAAGCGCATCATCGAGTACGTGGGAACGACGGACAGCGGTCGGCCTCTGTACGTGATCGTGACCGTCCGCGAGCCGCGCACCGCTCCCACCGAGGCAGAGCTCCGCCGGTTCCTCGAGTCGATCACTTCTAGCTAGCGGCGCCACGTGCCGCGGCGCGCCTCTGCGCCAGTGCCTGCTCGAGCTCGCGGATCCTCGTGAGCATCCGCGCCAGCTCGTCCTCGAGTTCCAGGATCTTGCGCACGCCCACCAAGCTGACTCCTTCGTTCGTCAGCTCCTGGATCCGACGGAGCAGCTCAATGTCGCGATCCGAGTAGCGCCGGCTCCCTCCTTGCGTGCGGGCCGGTTCGATCAATCCCTTGCGCTCGTAGATGCGCAGCGTCTGCGCGTGCACGCCGGCCAGCTCCGCGGCGACGGAGATGATGTAGAGCGAGCGTTCGTGCGGGGTGGGTTCGCGGTGGCTCGTCATCGTCACACTCCAAGGTGCGCGCGCGGGTCGTCGTCCAGCGTCTCGGCCAGTGCTTCGACCGCGGCGCGTTGGTCAGCGTTGGGCTTCTTGGGCACGACGACCTCGAAGGTCACGAGAAGGTCGCCGTCGTTGCCCTTGGCCGGGCTGATGCCGCGCCCGCGCACGCGCACGGTCTTTCCGCTCTCGGTGCCGGCGGGCACCTTGACCGTGACCGGCGCATCGAGCGTGGGCACCTTCACCTGCGCGCCGAGCGCCGCCTCGGGGAAGGTGACTGGCACCGTGACCGTGAGGTCCTTGGCTCCCGATCGACCGAAGATCGGGTGGCTGCCGACGTGCACCACGACGAACAGGTCACCCGGCGGCCCGCCGTTGCGTCCGGCCCCGCCACGACCCTTCACGCGGATCCGCTGGCCATCGCGCACGCCGGCCGGGATCCTGACCTTCACGTTGCGGCGCCGTCGTTCGACGCCGGTCCCGCGGCATTTCGAGCACGCGTGGGTCACGATCTGTCCGCGGCCGCCACACGTCGGGCAGACCTGGGAGAACGAGAACGGACCCTGGTCGACGGCCACGGATCCGCTGCCGCCGCAGGTTGCGCAGCGCTCGGGCATCGTTCCCGGCTCGGCGCCATTGCCACCGCACTTCGAGCACGCCGCGTCAGACGTGAGCGCCACCGAAGTGGTGACGCCGTGTACGGCGTCGAGGAAGTCGAGGCGCAGCTCGGTCTCGAGATCGTGGCCGCGCTGAGGCGCAGTCGGTGGACGCCCAGGCTGGCGCCCCGCACCGCCTCCGAACAAGCCACCGAACAGGTCGCCGAGTCCACCCCCCTCACCGAAGTCGAAGGTCGCGCCCTCGAAGCCGCGGCCGCCGAATCCGCCGGCCCCTGGGCCGCGCCCGGTCGCGACCATCTGGCGGACCTCGTCGTACTCCTTGCGGCGGTCGGGATCGCCGAGCACCTCGTGCGCCGCGGAGATCTCCTTGAAGCGCTCCTCCGCGGCCGCGTCGCCCGAGTTCGCGTCGGGGTGATACTGCTTGGCGAGGTTGCGGTAGGCCTTCTGGACATCCTTGTCGGTCGCGCTCGCACTCAGCCCCAGGACCTCGTAGTAGTCCTTCTCGAACCATTCGCGTTGCGGCGCCATGTCAGCTCTTCCGCTCTCGGCCCTGCGGGCCGGGCCGCTCGGGCCACGGTGAGCTGCGTCGCACGGTACGTGCGCCGCGGTCGCTCACCTCAAGCCTCCGAGCGCGTGACCCTCACCGTCGCCGGTCGGAGCACGCGGCCCTTCAGGCGGTAACCCGGTCGGAGGATGTCGAACACCACGGGGTCGCCTTCGCCGTCTTCCTGCGCCACGGCTTCGTGCTCGTGCGGGTCGAACGGCTTGCCGAGCGCGTCGATGCGCTCCAACCCCGCCTTCTCGAGCACGCCGAGCAAATCGGCGTACACGAGTTCCACGCCCTTGCGGACCTGCTCGTCCGTCTCGGGAAGATTGGCCAGCGCCAGCTCGAAGGTGTCGAGCACGGGGAGGAGCTGCTCGATCAGCGACTCGTTGGCGCGCTCGATCTTCTCGGTCTGCTCACGCAGCATGCGCTTGCGGTAGTTCTCGAAGTCGGCCTGGACGCGCTGGGCGAGCTCGCGGAAGTCGTCCCGCTCCTTCGAGAGCGCGATGAGATCCTCCTCGACCGAAGCTTCTGCCTCCTCGACCGAGCCGGGTTCCTCCGCGTGCTCGTCCATGGCTTCGTCGCCCATTACGCGCTGCGCTCTTCGCCCTCGTCGACGATCTCAGCGTCGGCGACCTCGTCATCGGACGCCGCCGGGTCGGCACCGCCGCCATCCGCACCGTCGGCCGCCTGCTCCTGTTGAGCCGACTGGTAGAGCCGCTGCGCGAACTCTTGGCTCGCCTGGATCAGCGCCTCGTGCTTGGCCCGGATGACATCGATGTCCTCTCCGGTGAGTGCTTCCTTGAGCTCGCCGAGTGCGGCGTCGATCTTCGCCTTGTCGTCGTCGCCAACCTTGTCGGCCTGCTCCTTGAGCAGCTTCTCGGTCTGGTACACGAGCGAGTCGGCGTTGTTGCGGAACTCGACCGCCTCGCGGCGCAGCTTGTCCTCTTCGGCGTGCTCATCGGCTTCCTTCATCATCCGGTCGATCTCGTCGCGGTCGAGCGCAGTGCCGCCGGTGATCGTCATCTGCTGCTCCTTGCCCGTCCCGAGGTCCTTCGCCGAGACGTGCACGATCCCGTTGGCGTCGATGTCGAAGGTGACTTCGACCTGTGGGACACCACGCGGAGCGGGCGGGATGCCGACCAGCTGGAACGTGCCCAGGGTCTTGTTGCGGTACGCCATGTCGCTCTCGCCCTGGAGCACCTTGATCTCGACGCTCGACTGGTTGTCGTCGGCCGTCGTGAACACCTCCGACCGCTTCGTCGGGATCGTGGTGTTGCGCTCGATGAGCTTGGTCATGATCTGACCCTTGGTCTCGATGCCGAGCGACAGCGGCGTGACATCGAGGAGCAGCACGTCCTTGACGTCGCCCTTGAGCACCCCGGCCTGGATCGCCGCGCCGATCGCCACGACCTCGTCGGGGTTCACGCCCTTGTGCGGGTCCTTGCCGGTCATCTCGTGCACGAGCTCGACGACCGCGGGCATGCGCGTGGAACCACCCACGAGGATGACGTGGTCGATCTTGGACGTGTCGATGCCCGCGTCGCGGATTGCCTGATCGAACGGGCCCCTGCAGGCCTCGAGCAGGTCGGCGGTCAGCTCCTGGAGCTTCGATCGCGTGAGCGACTGCTCGAGGTGCAGCGGCCCGTCCTGGGTCGCGGTGATGAACGGGAGGTTGATCGACGTCTCCTGCGTGGACGACAGCTCGATCTTCGCCTTCTCCGCGGCTTCCTTGAGCCGCTGCGCGGCCATCTTGTCGGCCGAGAGGTCGATGCCGTGCGCGTTCTTGAACTCCTGCACCATCCAGTCGACGACGCGCTGGTCCCAGTCGTCACCGCCGAGATGGGTGTTGCCGGCTGTCGCCTTCACCTCGAAGACGCCATCGCCGATGTCGAGCAGCGACACGTCGAACGTGCCGCCACCGAGGTCGAAGACGAGGATCGTCTGGTCGGTGTCCTTGTCGAGCCCGTACGCGAGCGCGGCCGCGGTCGGCTCGTTGATGATGCGCAGCACCTCGAGGCCCGCGATCTGACCGGCTTCTTGCGTGGCCTGTCGCTGGGCGTCGTCGAAGTAGGCGGGCACGGTGACGACGGCCTGGGTGACGGTGTCGCCGAGGTAGGCCTCCGCGTCCCGCTTGAGCTTCTGGAGGATGCGGGCCGAGATCTCCTGGGCCGTGTACTTCTTGGCGTCGATCTCGATCGACCAGCTCGTGCCCATCTCGCGCTTGACCGAGCGGACCGTGCGATCCGGGTTCGTGATCGCCTGGCGCTTCGCGACCTCGCCGACGAGCACCTCGCCGGTCTTCGAGAACGCGACGACCGACGGCGTCGTGCGCTGGCCCTCGGAGTTCGGGATCACGGTCGGCTCCCCCGCGTCGAGGGTGGCGACGACCGAGTTCGTGGTACCGAGGTCGATGCCTACGGCTCTGGGCATGGTGGTTCCTCCGGGTCTACAGACTTGAGTGTGAAGGTATCAACTTTCCCCGGCGGGTCGCTATTCCTGCGAGTCCAGGTTTTCGCCCCGAGGGGCCAACGGCGCACGCGGGCACGGCTATCGCTAGATTCCCCGCATGGCGAAGGATTCATTCGTTGACCACCTGGCCGAGGTCCCGCTGTTCTCGGCCTGCTCCAAGAAGGACCTCCAGCAGGTCGCGCGGCGGGCGGAGGACATCCGGGTGGACACCGGGAAGGTCCTGGTGAGCGAGGGCGCCGCCGGCGCCGAGTTCTTCGTGATCATCGACGGCAACGCCAAGGTCACCCGCCACGGACAGGAAGTCGCGACGCTCGGACCGGGCGACTTCTTCGGCGACCTCGCCCTCCTCGACCGGGCTCCTCGCAACGCCACCGTGACGGCGTCTACGCCGATGGAGCTCGTGGTGCTCGGTCAGCGCGAGTTCGCCGCGCTGATCGATGAGGTCCCCGGCTTCGCGCACAAGCTCCTCGCCGGCATCGCCCGACGGCTGCGCGCGTACGACGCCCAAGCCGTTCAATAGCATTCGTCGCTCGCGGCGGCGCAGGGTACCTGCGCCGCCGTCGCTCGCTCCTGGCGAGCACCCTTCGGGTGCCGCGGTTCTCGAATCGCCGCGTTTGCTTGGCTGAGCACTAGGTTCTCGGCCGTGCGCCGGCCGAAGCCGCACCAATTCGTCCTCGCCGTCGGTGTGCTCGCCGCGCTCGGCGCGCTCGCGTCGGGCATCATCCCGAGGCTGACGGAATGGGAGGACGACTCCCCAATCAGTCGGCACGTGTTCGTCAATGTGCCTGACGCCATCTATTGGGTCTTCTACGGCGTGATCGTCGTGATGCTCCTGGCCGTTACGTGGCTGGTGTCTGTGCGCGTCCGCAACTACGAGCGCGGCCAGCCCGACGACCGCAGCACGAACAGGAAGAACGTGCACCGACGGCTGCGCGACTTCCGTGCCGGCGTGTGGATGCAGACACTGCTGCGCGACCCCGCCGCCGGCGTGATGCACTCGTGCATCTACTTCGGCTTCCTCGTGCTCTTCGCGGCGACCGTCATCCTCGAGATCGACCACCAGATGCCCGAGGAACTCAAGTTCCTCCACGGCGACGTGTACAAGGGGTACGCCGCGACCGCCGACCTGTTCGGCGTGGTGTTCATGGTCGGCATCGTCTGGGCGATGGCCCGTCGGTACGGCCAGCGCCCGTACCGCATCCGCATCAAGACCAAGCCCGAGGACGCGGCGATCCTCACTACCTTCCTCGCGATCGGCGTGACGGGCTTCCTCACCGAGGGGTTCCGGATCGCATTCGACGGCATGCAGCCGTTCGAGAAGTGGTCGTTCGCGGGCTACCGGGTTGCCGAGCTCGTCGACGGGTGGGAGATCGGCACCCTCGTCGACGCGCACCGCGTCGCGTGGATCGTGCACTTCGCCGCCTTCGTGGCGTTCCTCGTGCTCCTCCCCACCACGAAGCTGCGCCACATGATCACCTCGCCCATGAACATGTACCTGCGGGCCACCGACCGGCCCAAGGGTGCGATGAAGCCCATGCCCAACCTGATGGAGACCGACCTCGAGACGTTCGGGGCGTCCACGGTCGAGGACTTCACCTGGAAGCAGCTCTTCGACACCGACGCGTGCACGATCTGCGGGCGCTGCACCTCTGTCTGCCCCGCGCACGCGACGGGCAAGCCGCTCGACCCGCGCGAGATCGTGCTCAAGGTGGGCGAGGTCATGGCCGCCACGAGCACACCGCCGGTCTCTCCGCCCGTCGGCATCGACCGCGACATCACGATCACCGTCAACTCGGTCTTCGAGCGGATCACCTCCGAGGAGCTCTGGGCCTGCACAACGTGCAAGGCATGCGACGAGATCTGCCCGGTGAACATCGAGATCCTCGACAAGATCCTCGACATGCGCCGGTACCTCTCCCTGATGGAGAGCGACTTCCCCACCGAGCTCGGCAACACGTACCGGTCGATGGAGAACTCTTCGAACGTCTACGGGATGAACCAGGGGGAGCGGGCCGATTGGGCCAAGGACTTCGAAGGTGTGGCGATCGTCGACGGCAGCGGTTCCCTCGACCATGAGTACCTCTACTGGGTCGGGTGCGCGGGATCGTTCGACGACCGCAACAAGAAGACCAGCCGCGCGATGGCGAAGCTGCTCACACGCGCCGGCATCGACTTCGCGATCCTCGGACCGAGCGAGCTGTGCACGGGCGACCCGGCCCGCCGGTCCGGCAACGAGTACCTCTTCCAGATGCTGGCAATGCAGAACATCGAGACGCTCAACGGGATGGGCGTCAAGAAGATCGTCACGCAGTGCCCGCACTGCTTCAACACGCTCAAGAACGAGTACCCGCAGCTCGGTGGCGACTACGCCGTCGTCCACCATTCGCAGCTGCTCATGGAGCTGATCGACGACGGCCGGCTCTCGATGGACGGCGCGTCGCTCGAGGAGCGCATCACGTTCCACGACTCCTGCTACCTCGGGCGGCACAACGACGTGTATCTCGCGCCGCGCAAGGTCGTCGGCTCGTTGGTCGGCATCGATATTGTCGAGATGCCGCGTAACGGCACGCGAGGCATGTGCTGCGGCGCCGGTGGTGCCCGCATGTGGATGGAGGAGCGCGTCGGTAAGAAGGTCAACACCGAGCGCTCGGAAGAAGCTCTCGCCACCGGTGCGTCGCGCATCGCGGTGGCGTGCCCGTTCTGCTACGTGATGATGGAGGACGGGGTCAAGGAGAAGCAGCGCGACGAGGACGTGAAGGTGCAGGACATCGCCGAGGTGCTGCTCGAGGCGATCGAGACCAGCGAGACGAAAGCAGCTCCGGCCCGACCGGTTACCTAGCTCGATCGCGCACGCGGGGGGACACGAATGCTTCGGTGGCTGGCGGGTCAACCCGCCTACGTGCTGTTCCCGATCTTCATCGCGGCAGGCCTCATCGTCACGTTCTTGCTCGACGCGCTGATGCGTCGCTACGTGGCGCCCGACACCCGCGAGCGGGCAACGCACACCGCTGGCGTCATGCTCCAGGTGATCGCGACGATCTACGCCATCCTGATCGGCTTCGTCATCATCGACGAGTACACGCGGTTGAACGAAACCCAGGCGCAAGTGTCGAGCAAGGCCGCGGCACTCGCCGTGATCGACGCCAACAGCCGCGACTTCCCGGGCTCGGACCAGATCCGAGTTCGGGCCGCCACGCGCCACTACGCGCGGGTCAGCATGCGCTCCGAGATCCCCCGGCTCAAGGAAGATGCGAAGCCGGATCGCTCGACCGACCGGGCGCTCGACCGTGTGTTCCGCGCGGTGCAGGCGACCGAACCGACGAGCGTGGCCGAACGCGCGGCGTACGACGCGAGCTTGCGCTCGCTCGACGAGGTCGTGCGGACCAAGGCCGAGCTGATCGACGCGGCCCGCCCCGCCGTGCCGACGACCTTGTTCTGGATGCTGTTCGTGGTCGGCGTCTCCGTGATGGGCATCGCAACGCTGCTCGACACGAAGCACCGAAAGTCACATCTCTTCATCGTGTCGACGCTCGGGCTCGTGATCTTCGTGACGTTCGCCCTGGTCGTCAGCCTCGATTTCCCATTCGGCGGGATCATCCGAGTCACCGACGCGCCACTCCGCGACTTCCTCGCGTCGGCGGCGCGCTAGCCGCTACTTCTTGTCCTCGAAGTTGAGGTAGTAGCGCGACGGCGTCGGCCCCTCCTGGCCCTGATACTTGGATCCCGTCTTCTTGCTTCCGTAGGGGTGCTCAGCGGGCGTCGTCATGCGCAGGAAGGAGATCTGACCGATCTTCATCCCGGGATAGATCGCGATCGGGAGCGTGGCGACGTTCGAGAGCTCGAGCGTGAGATGCCCGTCCCAGCCGGCGTCGACGAAGCCCGCCGTGACGTGGGTGAGGAGTCCCAGTCGCGCCAGCGACGACTTCCCGTCGAGCCGGGCGACGATGTCGTCGGCGAGCTGCACCCGCTCGAGCGTGCTGGCGAGCACGAACTCGTTCGGGTGGAGGATGAACGCGCCTTCGTCGGCGACTTCGACGAGCTCGGTGAGATCTTCTTGCGGCAGCTTCGGGTCGATGTACGGCGTCGTATCGTTCCGGAACACCCGGAAGTAGCGGGCGATGCGCAGGTCGACCGACGAGGGTTGGATCGCGTCGTCCATCAACGGGTCGATCACGATGTGCCCCGCCGCCAGCTCTTCGCGAATCGTCACGTCCGACAAGACCACGGCGGCGGAGCCTAAACGGTTGACGCCGCAGACCCGCGCTACCCTCGCTGGCTTCTCGCGGCTCAAAGGGAACGGACAGTGCGCATCGTCGTCAGTGACTTCGTGAGCCTCGACGGGGTGGTCCAGGCTCCGGGAGGGCGAGACGAGGACACCGAGGGCGGCTTCGAGAACGGCGGCTGGTCGATGCCGTACTTCGACCCGGAAACGATGGGCGCCGCGATCGGCGGGGTCATGGAGACGACGGAAGCGCTCCTCTCGGCCGTCGTACGTGGCAGACGATGGCGGCCGCGTGGCCGGGTCGCGCCGGCGATCCCTTCGCCGACCGCATGAACGAGATCCCCAAGTACGTCGCGTCCCGAACCCTGTCCCAGGCGGACCTCACGTGGACGAATTCGACGTTGCTCCCCGCTGACGACGCCATCGCCGAGGTGCGAAAGCTTCGCGCGCAGAGCGGGGCGGATATCCAGGTTATGGGCAGCTCCAACCTTGCGTCGCAACTCATCAACAACGACCTCGTCGACGAGTACCGGCTGGTGATCGAACCGATCGTGCTGGGCGGCGGCAAACGACTCTTCCCCGACGACGGCAAGGCCCACGGGCTCGAACTGATCTCGACGAAGACCTCGAGCACCGGCGTCCACATCTGCACGTACCGCCCAGCATCCTGACGTTGACCCAGGCGACGCTCGGATAGCCTCGCGGGCTTCTCGCGGGTGTAGTTCAGCGGCAGAACATCAGCTTCCCAAGCTGAGAACGCGGGTTCGATTCCCGCCACCCGCTCTGGGTTCTGACTGAAGTCGTGAGCTTGGGCCCCGACCGTCAGGGCCAGGGCATCGGATCCGCGTTGATCAAGGTCGGGCTCGACGAGGCTGATCGTGCGCGCGTTCCGGCGTTCCTGGGAACGTCGAACCCGCGCAACCTCCCCCTCTACATGCATCATGGGTTTGTGGTCGACGAGGAGTACAACGTCGGCCCGGCGCGCGTCTGGGCGATGCTGCGCCGCGTCGCGTAGTGTCCGCGGCGTGTTCGGGGGGATGCGGGTTCATGGGCTGATCGCGGCGGCGTTGGTGACGGTGTTCGCCACCGCGGGAGTTGCCGCGGCGGCGCCGGCGGCCACGCTCAAGTCCGAAGAAGAGATCTCCGCTGCGTACTCGCAGGGCATCGCGCGGGTGAAGGGCGGCTGGATCGTCACCGCGCGCTTCCTCATCGCCCGGGTCGACGAGAAGTTCAAAGAGGTGAAAGTCAACCGGCGACCGATCCCGAGCGAGCTCGCCACCCAGGGCTACAACCACGTCGGCGACATCGACGTGGTGGGCAAGTTCATCTACGCGCCGCTCGAGCAGGGGGACTACACACGCGGGGAGCAGGTCACGGCGCGCTACAACCTCAAGACGCTCGAACTCGTCGACTATGTGACGGTCGCACAGAACGAGAACTCATTCGTCACCGTCGACCCGAAGACGATGATCGCCTACTCGTTCGACAACTTCGGCGGGCAAGAGCTGCTGCGCTACGACGTCCGCAAGGACTGGGCGCCGCTCGAGCCGATCGCCATGAGCCTGTTCGTCGACAAGGCCCAGGGGTGTGACGTGTCCGGCGGGTACGCGTGGATCTCGACGTCGAACCCCACGAACGAGCTCTACCGCGTGGATCTCGAGACCGGCCAAGTCGACGACCTTGGCAGCGGCGGGCACGTGCCCGGCGAAGGCGAGGGCATCGACGCCGCGAAGCTCAAGTCGGGTCGGTTCCACTCGATGGTGATCGACCCCAACATCGCACCGGTCTGGCTCGGGCACTTCGCAGTCTCGGAGTAGCCGTTCCCCGTTGGCGCGATCAGCACATCTCGCCGACGGGCGCGCCACACGTCTCCACCGAGCGTTGCCCTTCGAGCCCACCCGAGCCCACCGCGCTCACCTGGTAGTAGGCCTTCTGTCCGGGCACGTCGACGTATGACGGGTCGCTCACGGTGGCGACGAGCGAGCCCGTCGTGCCTTGCGTGAACGTCCGGTAGATGCGGTAGGTCGCGGCCCCGGGCACCGAGTCCCAATGGAGGCTCACCTCGCCGCTCCCACCGCCGGGCTCGCCGACGACGTTGGTGACCTGGCCGGGTGCTTGCGGAGTGGTCGGGGGAGACGTCGGCGGCGGCCCCGTGGTCGTGGTGGTGGACGACGTCGTGGTCGAGCTCGACGTGGTCGTGGTGGCGCTCTTCTTATCGTCACCACCTCCGGCGAGCAGCGCGATGCCCACGCCGACGACGATCCCGAGCACGAGGACGCCGGCCGCGATCGGCCACCAGCTCCGGCGATCGTCATCGTCGTCGTAGTCGATCGGTCCCTGCGGCGGTCTTCCGGTCGGTGGTCCGGCGGGTGCCCGGGTCACTGGCTCGGTGGCGTCGGGTACGCGCGTGGCCGGCTGTGTGGCGTCGCCCTCGAACGGCTTGGTTGCGTCGGGATCCGTCGGTCCGGTCATGGTCCCTCCAAGACAACGATCAAGTGGTGATGCTCGCGATTCCCCATACGAAGACGAGGAGGCCGATCATCATGTACGCAACGCTACGGCCGACGGGCACCTGCGCCAGGTTGCCGGTGGTGGCCACTCTCACCTGCGAGCGAACCGGGCTGCCTGGTCGTGCCCGCTTCACGTCTTCGCGCGCGGCACGTTGACGATCACCGCGCCGCTTGAAGAGCGCGTACGCGTTGGCGACGAAGAGCGCAGCACCGGTCGCGGTGATGAGCTCGAGCAGGACGTCGCCGTAGAAGTCCACGCCGTCATGGTACGGGTGGTCGGCGGCCGCCTGCCGATCGTGTCAGCCACCGATGCCCGGTTTGGTCACCATGAGGATGAGGATCACGAGCGTCGCAAGATTGAGCGCGGTGCTGATGATCCCGACCTGCCTGCCGACCCGCGCGAGCTCGGCGCCCTGGGGCGGCGGGCCGCCGGCACCCGCGGGGGGCACGGCCGAGAGAAGTCCCGCCAACAAGCCCTCCACCCGCTTCAACCGCGGGAACAGCAGGGCGTGGACTGCACCGACGGCGGCAACGAAGATCACGATGGCCAGCCAGATCCACGTGTCACCGAACCCGATCACGTCGTCGCTGAGCAGCACGAGCAGGATCCCGAGGAGGAAGACCGCGTAGATGAAGTACGAAGCCACTCTCGTCACCAGCAGGTTGGCCTGGAAGATGGCGAACCCCTCGCTACCCCCACGAGCCCGGGACTGTTGGTCGTAGATGCCGGCAAGGGCAACGCCCCCGAACCCGATGATGGCGCAGAGGATGTGCAGGACCAGCACGATGTCGTACGCGGTGTCGGAGACTGCGGCGAACACGGCTCCCTCTCCTGTCGGCGGTGCTCGACCGCGGCATCGTAGAGGGCGACGACGTTCCGGCGAAGGAGCACTGGGTCGTGGTACAACGCGTCGGTGCGCCTCGTCGTCGTCGAGTGCTCGGTGGAGTACGACGGCCGGCTCGGCGCCCGGCTCCCGAGGGCGCGGCGCCTGATCGTCTTCAAGGCCGACGGGTCGATCGCCATCCACGCCGACGCGAAGGCCTACAAGCCGCTGAACTGGATGAACCCGCCGTGCACGATCATCGAGGGCGCCGGCACGATCAGCGTGACGAACCCGCGGGGTGAGCAGCTGAGGATCGAGCTCCACGACGTGCTCTTCGACGAGCAGTTCGAGTTGGGCGACGATCCCGGACTGGCCAAGGACGGAGTGGAGACCGAGCTCCAAGAGCTGCTGGCCGCCCGCGTCGCCGCTTTACGCGAGGACCTCAAGCTGGTGCGCCGGGAGTACCCGACCGATCTCGGGCCGGTGGACCTGCTGTGCCGCGACGGCGACGGACGTGCGGTCGTGGTCGAGGTGAAGCGCGTCGGCGAGATCGCCGGCGTGGAGCAGCTGCTCCGCTACCAGGAGCGCCTGGATCGTGACGGCACGCTCGCGCCCACGCTCGGGATGCTCGCGGCGACGCGCATCAAGCCGCAGGCCCGCGTGTTCGCCGAGAGCCGCGGGGTGGTGTGCGTGGAGATCGATCTCGAAGCGCTTCGCGGCGGTGCACCCGCCGACCTCACGCTGTTCGAGTGAGGTGGTCGGGGGGGGGGGGGGCCCCCCCCCCCCCGACACGCCCTCGGTGTCTTCTAGAGAGCCGCCATGGAGTTCCAGAACGGCACGAAGAAAGCAGCGAACAGGCCGAGAGCGACCAGGTTCGACACCTTCTCGTGCAGCGCAACGCCTAGCGCGCCCAGCGCGAAGGCAACGATTGCAACGGCGTAGAAGATGAACGTAACGGTGGTACCAAGCTGGTCAATGGCGAGCACTTCGCCCCCCTTTTCCTGTGATCCCTCTGATGAGGGCCGTCGAGAAGCGTAGAAGTGCTTCTCGACGGAAATGTGGATGGTCACGAGTTGTGACCTTCTATCGGCCGGGAAGGTAACCGGTGCGAGGATGACGCGCATCGATTCCCACGCCCCGTGGCCGGCGCTCGGCCGCGTCGGGCCCCGGTCAGGCGGCCGCGACTGCGTTCCAAGCTTGTACGAACACGTACAGGGCCAGGCCGATCGCCACGAGGTTCGACAACCTCGCGTGGCTCCAGCCGACCGCGGCCATGACGAACGCCGCGAACGACAAGACGTACAAGATCGCCGTGACCGTTGCGCCAAGTGCACTGAGTGCGAGCATGACTCCTCCTTTGCACGCGAGTCCGACGGGCTCGCGTGCCGCAGGATACGAGCGCCTCCCCACGATGTGGTGGATCTCGGACGCCCCGTGCGACAGGTTCCGACCCACGAACGAAGCTGGAGTCTGCGGGCACAGACCGAGCGATCGCCGGCCGCGACTGACACCATGAACGTCGTGGACCTCGCCGCGGTCGTCGCTGGAGCGTGCGACCAGGCCGGGATCGACGACTTCGGGGCGAACTCGTTTCGGGAGGGCCTCGAGAACTTCATCGGGTCGCTGAACGACGAGGCCCAGCTCTCGGAGCTGGGCGCGGTGGCGATCGAGGCTCAGATCACGAAATGCCTCGTGAACCGGCTGCGCGTCACTGCCTGGCTGAAGGAGCACCCGACGCTGCGCGACGCACCGGTCGAGCGGCCGATCATCGTGCTGGGCCTTCCGCGCACCGGCACGACCCTGCTGAGCGAGCTCTTCCACCGCGACCCGGCCACGCGGTCGCTCATGCGATGGGAGGCAATGGACTCCGTACCCCCGCCGCAGGCTGCGACATTCACGACCGATCCGCGCGTGGAGGCCGCCCGGGTGGACGCCGGCATGCTCGACGCGCTGAATCCGGGGTTCCGTGCCATCCACTACGAAGCGCCGGATGGACCGACCGAGTGCGTGGCCGTGCTGGCCCAGGACTTCAAGAGCCTGCTGTGGGAGTGCGTCGCCAACGTGCCCTCGTACGGCGAGTGGCTGCTGGCGTGCGACCAGGCTTCGGCCTACGAGTACCACCACGATGTGCTGTGCCTGCTGCAGTCGGGCGCGCCGGGGCGGTGGGCGCTCAAGACGCCGCAGCACTGCCTCGAACTCGACGCCCTGCTCGCGCGCTACCCCGACGCTCGGCTCGTGATGACGCACCGCGACCCGGTGACCGTGGTCGCCTCGCTGTGCAGCCTCGTCCGCTCGCTCTCGGGAACGTTCAGCGACGCCGACCACGGCGCGTACATCAACGCGCACTGGACCGCGGTCGCCGCCGAGCTCGTGGAGCGCGTGATGACCTGGCGCGGCACCCACGACGACGCCATATTCGTGGACGTCGCGTACGACGACCTCGTTGCCGACCCGATCGCCGCGGTTCGGTCGGTGTACGAGCGCGGTGGCGACGAGCTCACGCCCAGCGCCGAGTCTGCGATGCGCGGATACCTCGCGGAGCACCCACACGGAGAGCACGGCCGACACCGGTACGACCTCGACGCGCTGGGCTTGGACGCCGGGGCATTGCGCGACCGCTTTGCCACGTATCGCAGCAGGTTCACCACGAGCGGCGCGCAAAACTTCACCGGGTGAGGGCGGGTCGCTGGATCGTCGCGCTGCTAGCTCGCCGACGCGAACAACGCCGCAGGAACCGCGCGCCGCGCTTCCTCGCACCGGGGTCGAGATGCGCACCCCACGAGGTGGTCGTTCACGAGGCCGAGCGACTGCATCGCGGCGTAGGCCGTGGTAGGGCCGACGAAACGAAAGCCGCGGCGCCGGAGCTCCTTCGAAAGCGCGGCGGACTCTTCGGTTGCCGCGGGGACCTCGGCGAGCGTCCTCGGTGCTCGGCGCCGGGTGGCCGGCCGGGGTGCGAACGACCAAAACAGTGCCGCCAGCGATCCGCCCTCCCGCTGGATCTCAACCGTGGCGACCGCGTTGGCGATCACCGCTTCGATCTTGCCCCGGTGCCGCACGATCGCTGCGTCGCCGAGGAGGCGCTTCAACTCCTGTTTCCCGAACGCGCCAACCGTGGCCGGATCGAACATCGCGAACGCGCTTCGGAATCCTTCTCGCTTGCGCAAAATCGTGAGCCACGACAGTCCGGACTGGAAGCCCTCTAGGCAAACCTTCTCGAGGATCCGAGTGTCGTCCGTGACCGGTCGGCCCCACTCGTCGTCGTGGTAGGCCGCGTACTCCGGTGGCGCCGCACCCCACGAGCAGCGCCGGACGCCGTCGACGCCGCGCACGACATCAGCCAACGATTCGGCTACTCCCTCGCCATATTGGCGAACTTCACGAAGTGGTCGAGGAACGCGAGCCGCGTGACGCCGGTCGGGCCGTTTCGGTGCTTCGACACGATGATCTCGGCGCTGCCGCGCTGCTCCGACTCCGGGTTGTACACCTCATCTCGGTAGATGAAGAGGACGACGTCACTGTCCTGCTCCAGGCCGCCTGACTCACGAAGGTCGGCCAGCATCGGGCGCTTGTCCTGGCGGTACTCGAGTTGGCGGTTGAGCTGCGAGAGCGCCATGACCGGGCAGTCGAGCTCGCGGGCGAGGATCTTGAGGCCACGCGAGATCTCCGCCACCTCGACCTGCCGGTTCTCCATGCGCTTGCTGGTGCTCGGCGTCATGAGCTGGAGGTAGTCGACCACGATGAGCCCGAGATCACCGTGGCGGGCCTTGGCGCGACGGGCCTTCGCTCGCATCTCCATGACGGTGCAATGGGGGTTGTCGTCGATGTAGAGCGGCGTCTCGGCCAGCCGGCCGACCGCGTGCGACAGCCGGCCCCAGTCGGCTTCGGGGATGTCACCGGTCTGCAGACGACGAGCATCGACGCGCGCTTCTCCCGCGAGCAGCCGCTTCGTGAGCTCGAGCACACCCATCTCCATCGAGAAGAACATCACCGGGCGGCGGGCGGTCATCGCGACGTTCGCCGCGGCGCCGAGGGCGAAGGCCGAGTTGTGAACGACGACGTCGCCGGCAACGAAGTTGTGCAGCTCGGGCACGGTCAGGTCGTAGACCTGCTCGTTTCCATCGAAGTCGATCGAAACGACCTCGTCCCAATAGATGTCGGAGGAGGCGATCTTCTGAAGATCCGGGGATTCGAGGACCGTCGAGAGCTCCTCGACGATGCCCCGCCCCGGGGATCGACGTCCGACGTGCCAGTTGTGATTGCGAGCGCGCCCGGCGGCGGACGAGATCGACGCCCACGACCGTTGGCCCTTGACGGCGAGGATTCGCTGCCACGTCTCGATTGGCAGGGTGTCGAGGTTTGGGTTGGCGTAACGACCGCTCACGGCTGCACGCACTCGCTCGACAGCGGGCTCGCGCCCGAGAATGCCGATCTGGTCGCAGAAGGTGAGCAGCGATTCGTGGGTGGTGATCCCGACGCTCCACGCGGGCCGGCGACTCCCCTTGTACGCGATCTTCCGTGATCGCAAACGAGAGAGAACGCCGAAGCGAAGCAGCAGGTGCTGCACCGCCCGCGCAAGTGGCTCTGAGACCGAGCAGTACTCGATCTGCGTGAATCCGTTCTTGTCGACCCACGCCGAGCCGTCGGTCGCGAACAGCCGATTGAGGAAGAGGGCGAGGTTCTCCCGCGACAGCCGGAAGATCGCTTCGGGGATTCGCTTGTCGTGCGCCGTCTTGCCCCACACGCCGTGGCGGCGGCAGGAGTCGATGACAGGGTTGGGCGCTCCGCGCCGCGTCACCAGCCGATACGAGTATTTCCCATTCGGACGGACGGAAGCCCCGAGCTGCTCGCATTGCTCGGTCAGCTCTGCCAGCACGGCAGGAGACGCGGTTGTCATTCTCGGGCTGGTGTTCCGAAGGCAGCCGTCACCGATGAGAAACGCCAGGAGCACGATCTCGGCCTCTGGCATCGCCTCGTTTCCGAAGACAGGGATCGTCCGCGGTACCGCGACCCGTGTGTTCACGGCCACATCTGCGAGCGGGCGCCAACCAACTGGTGTGAGGAACGGGTGGGAGGCCGTCGTGCGGATGACGCGACCTGACCGCGTCACGACGCGGAAGACAGGCTTGACACCGTCATCGATGAATGCCGACGGGGTTGCAGGGGCGAGCTTCCAGTCGTTACCAAGCGCAAGCACCTGCCCGGACGTGCCGGCCTGGCCAAGACGATGCATCTGCTCGGCAGTTCGGAGGTCGCCAGTGGCGGCGTCGATGACGAGGGTGTCCCAGGCGACGCACTTGCCCATCCCCGGTCGTGCCGCGACCACGATCAGGTTCGACGGTTGAAGGCCAAGCAAGAGGTGGTCGAGATCGAGGTAGCCGGTCTGCACACCGGTGATCTCGCCCTCGCTCCCGTAGAGCGCCTCGAGCTGGTCCAGCGTGTCCTGCAGCGCGACCGACACACCCACCATGGACTCGGACACGCGCCGCTCCGCGACCTCGAACACGAGGGACTCGGCGCGGTCGAGCGTCTCCGCGACCTCCGATGAGTCGTCGTATCCCATCTCCGCGATGTCGCCGGCGACCGCGATGAGGCGCCGGAGCAGCGCGAGCTCGTTCACGATCGTGGCGTAGTGGCTGGCGTTCGCCGACGCCGGCGTTCCCGTCTGGAGACGCAGCAGTGTCTGGCGCCCTCCAAGCGCGTCGAGCAGCTCCGCGCGCCGGAGCTCGTCGGCGACGGTGACCGGGTCGACGGGCTCGCCCTGTCCGTAGAGGGACATCACGGCCTCGTACACGTGTCCGTGCGCGGGCTTGTAGAAGTCGCTGGCGTCGACGTGCGCTTCGGTGGCCGCCGAGATCGCGTCGCGCGAGAGCAACATCGCGCCGAGGAGCGACTCCTCCGCCTCGAGGTTGTGCGGAGGGACGCGGCCCGGCGCGCGCCGTTGCACGGGCTCTAGCGCTTGGACCACCGCGTCCCCTCCCCCTGTCCCGGCATCGCTCGCCGGAGGTAACCGCTGGATGCGTGAGCGCGCAGTATCCGCCGCTGCGCCTGGGGATTGGTAGAGCGATTTCCTTGTGGACCAAGGGCTTGGATATCCACAGGCTTGTGGATGAACTGGTCCATGCCACGATGATCGCGGCGGGGTGTGACAGCGCGAAGGCGCTGGTCAACTGGCGTTTACGCCTATCCGGCGACGACCTCGACCTGGAGCGTCGCGCTCACGTCGGGGTGGAGCCGCACCGCGACTTCGGCGGCACCGAGCTCCTTGAGCGGCTCAGAAAGCTCGATCTTTCGGCGGTCGAGCTCGACGCCGCTCTGCGCGAGCACTTCTTCGGCGATGTCGCCCGACGTGACCGAGCCGAACAGCTTGCCGCCCGCGCCCGCGCGGGCGCGAATCTCGATGCGGACGCCAGCGAGACGCACGACGACCTCCTCGGCCCCGGCGCGGTCGCGCACGTCGCGTGCCTCACGACTCCTCCGCATCGCCTCGGCTTGCTTGACGATCCCCTTCGACGCCTTGAGCGCCAGACCGCGCGGGACGAGGTAGTTGCGCGCGTACCCGTCGGCCACTTCGAGCAGGTCACCCTTGTGTCCGAGGTTGTCGACGTCTTCTCGCAAGACGATCTTCACGACGCGTCCTCAGCCGGCACATCGACCTCGACGGCGACCGCGTCGTCCACCTCGACCGTGCCGATGTCTTCGGGAGACGGAGGTGCCATGGCCGCATCGAGATCAAGGTCGAGCTCGGCTGTCGCCAGGTCAGGCGCGGGCTCGGGAGGCGCATCCATCCCGTCGCCACCACCCGTACGGGGCTGATCGCGGAAGTCGCGGAGCGTGCCGCCATCGCGGTCGCCGCGCTTGCCCTTCGAGCGGTGCGTGACCTGGCGCACCGAGTACGGCAACAGGGCCATCTCGCGGGCGACACGAATCGCCTTCGCGACCGCGCGCTGCTGCTGGGCGTCATTCCCGGTGACGCGGCGCGCCCGGATCTTGGCCCGCTCGGACATGAACCGCCGCAGCAGGTTGACGTCCTTGTAGTCGATCCACTCGATCGACTCCTGGTCGAGGATCGACACCTTCTTCTTCGGACGCCGGTCGCGGTCCTCACGCTTCGTGCGTGTTCTCGGTCGGGCCATGGTTAGAAGGGCTCCTCGCCGAAGTCGTCGGCCGGGGGTGCCGAGGGCGTGCGCGCCGGCTCACCGCCGCCGCCTCCCCCGCCACCACCAGGACCACCAGCGCCGCCGCCGCGGCGCTCGTTCTTCGTGATGGTCGCGGTCGCCCAGCGCAGGCTCGGACCGACCTCATCGGCCGCGATCTCGACCACGCTGCGCTTCTCGCCGTTGTCGGTCTCCCACGATCGCTGCTCGAGGCGGCCCGTCACGACCACGCGCGCCCCCTTGCCGAGCGACTCGGAGACGTTCTCGGCCATCTCACGCCAGCACACGACGTTGAAGAAGCTGACGCGCTCCTCCCACTCGTTCGTCTGACGGTTCATCCACCGGCGGTTCACGGCGATGCCGAAGCTGCAGTTGGCGGCGCCGCCCGCGGTGTAACGCATCTCGGGGTCGCGGGTGACGTTCCCAACGACGGTGACGGTGTTGTCGGCCATCTGGACCTCTCTGCTCGTTCGTCCGCCGCTACGAGCTCGTCGTAGCGGTCTTGCCGTACACCGCTTCGGGGATTCGCAGGATCTTGTGGCGGAGCACCTCGTCGGCCAGCGAGAGCACGCGGCCGAGCTCGTCCATCGCAGCCGGCTCAGCTCGGGCCTGGAGGACGACGTAGTAGCCCTCCCACCGGTGCTTGAGTCGGTACGCGAACCGCCGCTTGCCCCAGTGATCGACGGTGCCGAGTTCGGCACCAGCCGACGTGAGCGACTTCGCGTGGCGGTCGACCGCGGCCCGAATGAGGTCGGGCTCCACGTCCGCGTCGAAGATGACCATGACCTCGTACGGCCGCATTCAGCCGTGCCTCCTTCGGACCGCCGGGTGGTCCCGGTGGGCTCCCGACGTCACCGGCAGGGCCGGGCGTGGGAGCAGGTGGGATGTCGAGGGGTCGAGGCTACCAGTGGCAGGCCTGAGACCCCAATGGGACGGTGACGATCGACGCAGTGCCATCCCGACAACCGTAGGAGCAGGGTGTGACAGGTGGGCTCGGCACTCAGGCGGCCGCGCGCAAACCTCCCCGCGGGAGATCCCCGGCCAGGGTCTCGAGCGCGTACCGGAACTCGCCGTCGGCGCGGTACACGGGACAGTCCTCCTCGCTGCCGGCACACGGTTCCATGCGCAGCCGCGAGACGAACCTCCCCTTGGCGTCGTAGAAGGCGATGTCGAGCGGGACCGGCACCGTCGACATCGTGAACGAGATCTGCACCGGTTCGAGGTAGGCGAAGAGCATGCCGTCGTAGGGCCCGAGCGTCTCGCGTCGACGCATTCCTTCGGAACGCTCGCCCGAACCGTCGGCGACCACCACGCGCCGGCGTGTGCCTCCGACCTTCAGGCGGGTCTCCGTGAGATGCGGGAAAGGCTCATCAGCCGCTCGGGCGTCGATGACCGCTTCGGCGATCCTTGCACCGCGCGATCCCGGAGCCAGTTCTCCGCCGTTCACGAACACCGCGGCGAGGACGACCGCTGTCAACTTGAGGATCGACGTCACGACAATGAACGGGTCGATCTTCCTTCTAGGCAGGCGTGCGCTCGCTCGGGGCGTCCTCGCCTGCGTCGCCGGTATAGAGGTTCAGCGACTCACTCACCGTGTCCGCGGCGTGGTACGTCTCGCTGCTCGACGGGAACCGACCGGTACGCACGTCGTCGGCAAACTGCGTCACCGCGGCGATGGCATCGGTCGCAAGGTCGGCGTAGCGCCGGACGAACTTCGGCGTCGCCCGCTGCTCGAGGCCGAGCAGGTCGTGCATCACGAGGACCTGGCCGTCGCAGTGGCGGCCTGCCCCGATGCCGATGGTCGGCACCGGGATCGTGTCGGTCACGAGCCGGGCCACGGCGTCGGGCACGCACTCGAGCACGACTGCGAAGCAACCAGCCTCGGCGAGCGCGACCGCGTCGTCCACGATCGTGCGCGCGGTGTCGAGGTCCTTGCCCTGTACCCGGAAGCCGCCGAGCGCATGCACGGACTGGGGCGTGAGGCCGAGGTGGCCCATCACCGGGATCTCGGCGTCGAGGATGGCCTGCACGGCCTCGAGGCGCTTGCGCCCGCCCTCGAGCTTCACCGCACCTGCACCCGCCCGAACGAGCGTCGCCGCGTTGCGCACGGTGTCGGACGTCGACACGTGGTAGCTGAGCCACGGGAGGTCGCCGACGACGAGGGCCAGGGGCTCGGTTCGAGCCACCGCTCCGACGTGGTGAGCGATGTCGTCGGTCGTGACCTGGAGCGTGTCCTCGTACCCGAGCACCACATTCGCGACCGAGTCGCCCACCAGGATCATGTCGACCCCGGCGGCGTCCGCGATGCGCGCCGTCGGCGCGTCGTACGCGGTGACCATGACGAGTGGGGTTTCGTGTGACTTGCGCGCCGAAACCGCGGGCGCAGTGACACGGGCCTTGGGACGAGCCTCAGCGGCCATCTCGTGACCTCCGTCGTCCAGGGCACGGACGGCTCCCGGCGACGCCAGGAGGATACCCGAATTGTCTCGCTCGCTCACTCGGCGCCGGGATACCCGGCGCCGCTCTTCGAGGCGCTCGCTCCCTGGCGAGTGCCTCTGGCACCGCAGGGCTACACCGCGTAGCGGCGGCCGTGGAGCTCGTGGCGCTGGAGGTGGTTCCAACGACAGTCGAGGCAGACCTCGACGATGTAGCGGGAGAACTCTTCGTGGGCGGCGCACAGCCGCTCGAGCTCGACGTCGGAGGTGATGCAGCGACCGTTGGCGTGGCGGAGGGCGTCGCCGTAGACGTAGGACACGAGCCGGAGGTGGGCGGAGCCGCAGACGGGGCAATCGCCGTCGGCGGGATCGCCCACGTTGCGCCCGGCGCGGAGCAGCTCGGGGTGGGCATCGCAGACGTCGATCCGCTCGCGTCGCCCGCTGCGCAAGTCACGCAGGACGGCCCGGCGGGCCAGCACGTACTCGATGTCGCCCATCGGCGGCGAGTGTATGCAGCGCCTCCACCGATCGCGCGCGTCCGATCGGCCGGGCCGGGTGGGTCCGCCGAGGCTTGACCCGAGGCCCAGGATGCTTCATACTTGCACTTCGATATATCGAATCGATATATCGCCCCTCACGCCCCACCGCCACCAGGAGTCCACCGTGCTGGAGCTCGCCGTTCTGGGTCTGCTCAAGGAGCAGCCGTTGCACGGCTACGAGCTGAAGAAGCGCCTGGGAGAGACCCTCGGGTTCCTCTGGGGCGTCTCGTACGGCTCGCTGTATCCGGCGTTGCGCAGGCTCGAGCGAGAAGGCGCGATCGAGAGCGTCGAGCCGGGCCCTGCGCTCACCGCCGCACCGGTCCCCACCGGTTCGATCACCGGGGACCGCGCTGCCGCCCGCCGCCGGACCGGGACTCGCCGGGCCGAAGGCAGCCGTCGGACCCGCAAGGCGTACCGCATCACCGAGCGCGGCGAGGCGCTGCTCGTGGAGCTCCTCCTCGCCGACGACGAGCGCGCCGACGACGACAAGGGCTTCGCCATCAAGCTCGCGTTCTGCGGCCACGCGCCGGCCGAGGCGCGGCTCCGCTTTCTCGAGCGCCGGCGTGACGCACTGCGAACCCGCGTCGACCGGGTGCGTGGATCCGACGCGCGCCACGACCGCGGCGGGCGCCCGCGGAGTCAAGACCGCTATCTCACGTCACTGATCGAGCACCGCGCTCGGGCGACTGACCGCGACCTCGAGTGGGTCGAAGAGCTGATCGCCGCCGAGCGCGGCCCCGAAAGGTTGTTGGGTCAGGAAGGAGCTACCGCATGAGTGCGCCGAACACCAATGGCAAGAAGGTCCGGGTCGCGATCGCCGGAGTCGGGAACTGCGCGAGCAGCCTCGTCCAGGGCGTCGAGTACTACCGCGACGCCGACCCCAACGACGAGGTGCCCGGGCTCATGCACGTTGCCCTCGGCGGCTACCACGTGCGCGACGTCGACTTCGTCGCGGCGTTCGATGTGGACGCGGCCAAGGTCGGCCTCGACCTCGGCAAGGCGATCTTCGCCGGGCAGAACAACACCGTGAAGTTCGCCGACATCGGCGGCCTCGGCATCCAGGTGCTGCGAGGCCCCACGTTCGACGGCCTCGGCGAGTTCTACCGCGAGACCGTGGAGGAGTCGCCGGCGGCGCCCGTCGACGTGACGCAGACGCTGCGCGACGCCAAGGCCGACGTGCTCGTGAGCTACCTGCCGGTCGGTTCCGAGGACGCCCAACGGCACTACGCCAAGGCCTGCCTCGACGCCGGCGTCGGGTTCGTGAACGCCATCCCGGTGTTCATCGCCAGCGATCCCGAGTGGGCGAAGAAGTTCGAGGACGCCGGTATCCCGATCGTGGGTGACGACATCAAGAGCCAGGTCGGCGCCACGATCGTCCACCGCATCCTCACGCGCCTGTTCGAGGACCGTGGCGTCGAGCTCGACCGCACGTACCAGCTGAACTTCGGCGGCAACATGGACTTCAAGAACATGCTGGAGCGCAAGCGGCTGAAGTCCAAGAAGATCTCCAAGACCCAGGCGGTCACGAGCCAGATGGACACGCCGGTCGAAGCCGACAACGTCCACATCGGCCCGTCCGACCACGTGCCGTGGCTCGACGACCGGAAGTGGTGCTACATCCGGCTCGAGGGCCGCAACTTCGGTGACGTGCCGCTCAACCTGGAGCTCAAGCTCGAGGTCTGGGACTCGCCGAACTCGGCCGGGGTGATCATCGACGCGGTGCGCTGCGCCAAGCTCGCCATGGACCGGGGCATCGGCGGACCGCTCCTCGGCCCTTCGGCGTACTTCATGAAGTCGCCACCGGTGCAGTACCGCGACGAGGAAGCCCGCGAGATGGTCGAGGCCTTCGCCAGAGGCGAGTGACCGCGACGCAGGTACCTGCGGCGCAAAAAGGCGAGTAAACCGAGGCGGTGGCCGCCGCCTCGGACCAACGCGTCTTCGTCGGAGCTGAGGCGTTCGTCGACGCGCTTCGCACCGACGTCGCCGCGTGCACCCAGTCCCTGCGGGTGCAGTTCTCGACGTTCGAGGGCGACGACGCCGGGCGCGTCCTCGCCGACCTCCTGCTCGATCGTTCGGCCGCGGGCGTCGACGTGCAGGTGATCCTCGACGGGTACAGCGAGGTCATTGCCGACGACGTGTACCCCTTCTCCATCCGCGGTCGGAAGGTGCTCACGACCGAGCGCCGTCGCCGGACCGAGCTGCTCGATCAGCTCGAGTCCCACGGCATCCCGATCCGACGGGTGAACCCGGCGGGTCGCTTCCACCGCTACCTGTTGTTCCGCGATCACAAGAAGATGGTGATCCTCGACGACCGCATCGCCTACGTGGGCGGGCTCAACGTGTCCGAGCACAACTACGCCTGGCACGACTTCATGGTGCGGGTCGAGGGCCCCGTGGTGGGCGACGTGCGGGCCGACTTCGCGAGCACGTGGTCCGGCGAGACCATCGCTCTCACGGAGCGGCGCGACCATGGTGACTACGTGCTCAACCACAGCCCCGGGCGACCAACCATTCTCGACGCCGCGCTGGATCTCATCGCCGGAGCGCGCCGTCAGATCGTCATGGAATCGCCCTACCTGTGCGGCGACCGCATCGAGACCGCGCTCCTCGCCGCCGCACAGCGCGGCGTACGCGTGCTCCTCGTGACGCCGCTGCACCCCAACCACCTGCACAACCGGGTGTGGGTGCGCAAGCTCCGACGACGCCTACGCCATGCGAATATCGAGGTGCTGGGCTATCCGGGCTCCGACGGGATGACCCACGCCAAACTGCTCGTGGTGGACGACAAGATCGCGGCCTTCGGGTCACTGAACTACCAGGAGATCGAGGCGGTCGCGCAGAAGGAACTGAACGTCTTCACCCGGGACCCCGCGCTCGTCGCCGAGCTCACGGCGGTGGCCGTCGCCGATGCGCGCGCGAGCAGCTCCGTGCCGATACCCCGCACCGCGTTCGGGTGGTTCACCTACCGATGCATCCACTGGCTCGTGCGGGCGTGGACCCGCCGCCTCTTGCGCCGTTCGGCGTGGCGGGCGACGTACGGCTGAGATGCGCGCCTGGAGCCGCCGCCACCGCATCGAGCTCAAGTACCTCGCCATCGGAGTCGTGGCGCTCGCGGTGCTGATCACGCTTGACCGCACCCACGTGCTCGGCGACCTCGACCACGCGGTCGTGGACGTGCTCGACGCGACCGAAGGTCTCGGCGCGATCGGCATCTTCGTGCTCGCGCTCGTCTCCAATTGCGCCGTGTTCATCCAGATCCCGTACACGCTGCCGCTGCTGTCAGCCGCGCTCGGCGGCGCCAGCGTGCTCGACATGCTCGTTCTCGGCGTCGCGGCCGGCGTCGGCGCGGGGTTCGGCGAGATCATCAAGTACCACGTCGCGCATCGGGTGCTGAGCAAGAAGCCGAACCTCCACCGCAGCGGGCTCTACCGATGGGTGGAGCGTCAAGCGGAGGAGAAGCCGCGCCACATCAAGTGGATCGTGTTCATGTGGGCCGGCTCGGTGCTCCCCGACGACACCGTGATCATCCCGTTGGCGATGATCAAGTACGGAGTCCGCCGGATCGCGCTTCCGCTCTTCCTCGGCAAGGTGTTCCACAACGTGTTGTTCGCGATGATCTTCTTCGCGGTGAGCGAGCAGGCCGAAGACCTCGTGCGCGGCGGTCTCCGCATCGACCTCGCCTTCGGCCTGCTCGTGACCTTTTTCCTCGTTGTCCTCTACCAGGTCGAAAAGGCCCTCCACCACGCACCAACCGAAGACCCAGCCATCCCCGCCGACACCACCGGAACGCATGAGTAACCGCTTCGCCATCGTCGCGCGGGCCTTGTGGTCTGCCTGCGGGAGCCGTGCGCGAAGCGCGCGCACACGGAGTCAGATGCGCGGGGTGATGTCGTGCTCGCGGGCCCAGGTGGCGAGGTGTTGGTAGGCGGTGGGCTCGTCGATCGGGCCTTCGTCGAGGCGGAGCTCGAGGAGGAACTCGAGCGCCTGGCCGACGACGCGGCCGGGCTCGACCCCGAGGAAGTCCATCACCTGTCGCCCGTCGAGTGGCGGGCGGATGGAGTCGAGCTCCTCCTTGGCCCGCAGCTCAGTGATGCGGGCTTCGAGGTCGTCGATGCGCCGTCCGAGCGCGGCGGCCTTGCGCTTGTTGCGCGTGGTGCAGTCGCAGCGCTGCAGGTGGTTGAGGTCGTCGAGGAGCGCGCCGGCGTCGCGCACGTAGCGGCGCACCGCTTTGTCGGTCCACCCCATCGCGTAGGTGTGGATGCGGAGGTGCAGGTACACCAGCTTCGTGACCTCTTCGATGAGGTGGTTCGGGAACCTGAGGGCTCGCATCCGCTCCTCGGTCATGCGCGCACCGACGACTTCGTGGTGGTGGAAGCTCACGCCGCCTTGCGCGAACGAACGCGTCTTGGGCTTGCCGATGTCGTGGAACAGCGCGGCGAGGCGGACCCGTAGCTCGGGCCGAGTGTTCTGCACCACGGCGATCGTGTGCGCAAGCACGTCCTTGTGTGTGTGGATCGGGTCTTGCTCGAGCCGCATGGCGTTGAGCTCGGGCAGGAACTCGTCGGACAGCCCCGTGCTGCACAGCAGCCAGAGTCCCTTGCTGGGGTCGGGGAGCACGAGCAGCCGCGACAGCTCGTCGCGAATGCGCTCGGCGCTGATGATCTCCAAGCGGTGACGCAACGCTTCGATCGACTGAACGAGCTCGGGCACGGGCTCAAGGTCGAGCGCGGCCACGAACCGTGCGGCGCGCAGCATCCGTAGTGGATCGTCGGTGAACGACACCTCAGGTTTCAGCGGCGTGCGCAGGACGCGCGCCGCGAGATCCGAGGCGCCGTCGAACGGGTCCTCGAGGTGCGGCTCGGGGAGAGCGAGAGCCATCGCGTTGATCGTGAAGTCGCGTCGAGAGAGGTCGGCCCTGATGTCATCGGCGAACGCGACTGCGGGCTTGCGGTTGTCGGGGTGGTACACGTCGCCCCGGAACGTCGTGATCTCGAACTTGGTGCCGTCCTTCTCGCCGCCGACCGTGCCGAAGCGCTTCCCCTGAAGCCACACATGATCCGCCCAAGACCGCAACATCCGCTCGATGTCGTCGGGTCGGGCACTCGTCGCGAGGTCGACATCAGCATCGGGGTCGCTTCGCCCGAGAAAGGCGTCACGGACCGGGCCACCCACGAGGTAGCAGCGGAACCCGGCCGCCACGAAGCGCTCGGCCAACTCGCGGGTCGGCGCCCCGGGCTCGTAGAAGCGGGCTAGCCGCGGGGGCACCTCCATGGGTACGCCATTCTCGCGGGAAAACCTCGGGGTGGCAGTTTGTCGACGAGGTGTACGGTCCGCGCTGGATGGATATCGAAACCTGGCGTTGGATCTGGCTCGGACTCGTGGTTGTGTTCGCCGTCGGCGAGCTCGCCGTGCCCGGCACGTTCTTCGTGCTGTCGTTCGCGGTCGGGGCGCTCCTCGCGACCATCGCGGCGTTCCTCGACGCATCGGTCGGCCTCCAATGGGCGTTCGCCCTTGTCGGATCGGCCGGAGCCCTGGCGTTGCTCGCCCCGCTCGGCCGACGGCTCGCCCGTCAGCCGAGCCATGAGGCCCAGGAGGGTGCAACTCGCTGGGTAGGTCGGGCCGGCATGGTGATCGAGGAGATCCCGGGCGAGCCCCACGCCACCGGTCGGGTGAGGGTCGAGCGCGACGAGTGGCGGGCCGAGACCGACGGCAATGAGGTCATCCCACTCGGAGCAGCGATCGAGGTCATCGCGGTTCGTGGCACCCGGCTCGTCGTCGTGCCCGCGCGTACAAGCGAGAGCTGAAGGAGCTTCCATGACTGTCCCGATCGTGGTCGGTGTCGTTCTGCTCCTGCTGTTCCTGATCGCGTCCAAGACCGTTCGCATCGTGCGGCCGTACCAGCGAGGTGTCGTCGAGCGCCTCGGGCGGTTCAAGCTGGCGGTGAACCCCGGACTGCGCATGATCCTCCCGTTCATCGACCGCATCCTGCTCGTCGACATGCGCGAGCAGGTCACCGACGTACCTCCGCAGGAGGTGATCACGTCCGACAACGTCGTGGTGTCGGTCGACGCGGTGATCTACTACGAGGCCACCGACCCGCAGCGACTCGTGTACAACATCGCCAACTTCCAGCTCGCGATCACCAAGCTGGCGCAGACCAACCTGCGCAACGTGATCGGCGACATGGAGTTGGACGCCGCACTCACGTCGCGCGAGACGATCAACACGAAGCTGCGTGAGATCCTCGATGACGCGACCGACAAGTGGGGCACGCGGGTCGTCCGAGTGGAGATCCAGCGCATTGATCCCCCACCCGACGTCGTGCAGTCGATGCACCACCAGATGAAGGCGGAGCGCGACCGGCGCGCCGTCGTGACCGAAGCACTCGGTGTGCGAGAAGCTGCCGTCACGCGAGCCGAGGGCGACAAGCAGGCAGCCATCCTCGAGGCCGAGGGTCGCGGACAAGCGATCGAGCGGATCGCCACTGCGGAGAAGATCCGGCAAGCCACGGTGGCCGAAGGTGAGGCTGCCGCCGTGCGCTCGGTGTTCGAAGCCATCCATGAAGGCGGCGCAACGAGCGACGTGCTCGCACTCAAGTACATGGAAGCGCTGCGAGCGATCGCCGACGGCAAGGCAACCAAGATCTTCCTCCCCACCGAGATGTCAGGACTCTTCGGCGCCATCGGCGGCCTCGCCGAGATGCTCAAGCCCGACACCAACGGCGAATCCCCCGCAGCCGTCGAACCAGCACCGACCTCCTAACCACCCAACCACTTCCCCCTTCCCCACCGCAGCCGTTCGACCCCCCGCGTCAAACCTTCGTGCGGGGGCGAGTGGTTTACGCGACGGGCGCGGGGATGGGGGGTGGTGCGGTGGTGGCGGTGGCTCGGGCTCGGTCGGCTTCGTCGAGCATCACCGAGAGTGCTGGCTCGAAGGTTGCGTTGGCCAGTGCGTGGTCGCGCGCGACGAGGCCGCGTCGGTAGAGGTTCGCGAGGCTCTGGTCGAACGTCTGCATGCCCCACATCTCCCCTTCGGCAATCAGCGCGTCGAGCCGCGCCGCGCCGTCGGAGTCGGCGACCGCTTCCGAGACGGGTCCGTTCGCGACCAGCACCTCCACCGCAGGGACGCGGCCGCGACCGCCGGCACGGGGGAGAAGTCGTTGGCAGAGCACGCCGCGCAGCGTGCGCGAGAGCAGTGAGCGCACCGGCGACCGCTGCGCGGGTGGGAATCGGTCCACGAGCCGGGTGACCGCGTCGGCCGCACTGACGGCTTGCGCGACTGCGATCACCAAGCGCCCGGCATCGGCAACCTCGAGTGCGCTCATCGCGGTGTCAGCGTCGGGAAGGGCGCCCACCACCACCACGTCGGGATCCTGGTGCGCAACCGCGGCGAGCGCGACCTGGAAGCTCTCGGTGTCCACACCGACCTCGCGCTGATCGACCACGGCGCGCTTGTCGGCGTGCACGACCTCGACGGGCTGCTCGATCGTCACGATGTGGGCGGGGCGTGACGCGTTCACCTGGCCGACCATGGCGGCGACGGTCGACGTGCGGCCCGATCCGGCGAGGCCGGCCACGAGCACGAGGCCCGACGGCGCCTCGGTGAGCTTCGCCGCGGCCGACGGGAGGCCGAGCGCATCCACTCCAGGGACGCCCGGCACGATCCTGCGCAGCACCAGCGCCACTCGCCCCTGTTGACGGAACGCGCTCGCTCGGAAGCGCCCGATCCCTTGGAGGGCGTAGACCGCGTCAGCCTCGCCGTGAGCCGCCAGTGCCTCGGCTCGCTCGGGAGGCAGGACACGGGCGACGGCTCGCTCGGTGTCCTCGGGCTCGATCACATCGAGTGCCGACTCGCGCAACAGGCCGTCGACACGCAGATAGGGCCGGGCGCCGACCTTCAGGTGGATGTCGGACGCGCGCGCTTCGACCGCCAACCGGAGAAGCCGTTCGAGATCCAGCACACGGGGATATCGACATTTCCGGGGGCTGGACTGAAACGCCGTCCGCAGTCAGTCGAGTCGGTGCACCTCGCGTGCGGCTTCGACGACCGCCCCGCCGGGGCCACCGGAGGTCTGGGGCTCGGATGCGCTGACCGACTCTCCCAGCAAGGCCGGGAGTGTGGCCGCGACCGAGTCGCGCAGTGCCTCGAGGTCGTACCCGCCCTCGAGGAAGGCGACCGCTCGACCTCGAGGAGCGAGAGCCACCGAGCGCGCGGCGAGGGCTGCATAGTCGCCCGCACTGAGCGCCAGACCCGCGAGCGGATCGGCGCGGTGCGCGTCGTACCCGGCAGAGACGAGAACCCAGTCAGGCGCGAAGCGCTCCACGAGCGGTTCGACCACCTCGTCGAACGCACGCAGGTAGATGTCGCCGGTGGCCCCGGCCGGCAGGGGGAAGTTGCACGTCGTGCCCTCGCCCGGTCCTGCGCCCGTGTCGTCGATGCGGCCCGTCCCTGGGTACAGGGGCCATTGATGCATCGACACATAGAAGACGTGCGGATCGGACCAGAAGATGTCCTGGGTCCCGTTCCCGTGGTGCGCGTCGTAGTCGACCACGACGACGCGTTGACCACGTTCGGCGAGTGCGGCCGCAGCCACCGCCACGTTGTTCACGAGGCAGAAACCCATCGACGTCCGACCCGTCGCATGGTGACCAGGGGGGCGCAGCCCGAGAAACGCCGCGTGCGCTTCGCCCCGCTCGAGCGCGTCGATCGCGGCCAGCCCTGCGCCCGCGGCATGGATCGCGGCATCCCACGAGCCGCGCGACGCCACGGTGTCCATGTCGATGACACCGCCGCCGCGATTGCAGAGCTCTTCGACCCGGTCGACGAGCGCAGCGTCGTGCACCCGCTCGATCTCGTGGCGGGTCGCGGCACGAGGTGGGAGCACCACGACTGCGTCGTCGACGCGGGCTGCGCGCACGCCCTCGGTCACCGCGCTAAGCCGCTCTACTCGCTCTGGATGCCCAGGACCAGGGTCGTGACCCGCGAACTCGGCATGGTCGGCAACCAGCAGCACGCGCGCGACGTTACAAGTCGACGCTCCCAGACCCACAGGTAGGCCCGCGACGCCTCCGGGTACGCTCCCGAGCCGTGGCCGAGCACACGAGGGGTGAGCGGGCACGACGTCATTCCTTCGGTTGGGCTCGAGTGACGCCGTGGCGCGGACGCGGCGACGTCGCGCACCTCGTACTCGCCGAGGGCACACCACCACCACGGGCTGACGTCGAGGAAGGCGTGGAACGATTACGTCGGGCTGGCTACGCCGCCGTGGTGACCAGCGCGCTCACCGCCGGAGACTCGCTGCCGTTCGTCGACGCCGGCTTCGGTGTTCGTGAGCGCCTCCACCTCTTGGAGCACACGTTGTGCCACGTCCCCGCGCCAGGCGACGACCAGCTCGCGCTCCGGCGTGCGTGGCGCACGGACCGGTCGGTCGTTCTCAAGCTCGATGGGCACGCGTTCGACGACTTCTGGCGTCTGGATCCCGAGGGGCTGACCGACGCGCTCCACGCGACTCCCGCGGTCAGGTTCCGCGTCGGTGACCCGAATGGTCAAGGAGCCGTGGCCTACGCCATCACCGGTCGTGCGGGTCGGCGCGGCTACCTCCAGCGCGTGGCGGTGCACCCCGACGCGCGGCGGAACGGCTGGGGCCGTGCCCTTGTCATCGATGCGCTGCGCTGGCTCGACCGACATGACACGCATCGCGCGCTCGTCAACACGCAGTGGGAGAACGACGGCGCGCTCGCCCTCTACGAATCCTGCGGATTCCGACACCTCCCGGTCGGGCTCTGCGTGCTCGACCGGGCCTTGTGAGCGGGACGCGTCGCGCCTGGCGCGTCGCGGTGACTCTGGTCGCCGCGATCGCCCCTGGCCTGCTCCACGCAACACCAGCCGGCGCCGGCGTCGAGCCTTCGCTCACCCTCACTGCTCAGGATCCGTGGACGCTTGTCGGCGGCGATGTCCACATGAAGCTCGCGCTCGACGGTGCAGATGCCGGTGCTGGGTTCACGATCAGCGTGGTGTCGTACTCGTCGATCGACTCGCGCAGTGAGTTCGACCGCACCCTCGACGGTGAGGAGCTCGGCTCCTTCCTCGATCAGGTCGTCGTCCCCGTCGACGCGCTCTCAGTCGACGCGCAAGGCAACCGCGACCTTGCGTTCCGTCTCGAGGTTTCGGGTGGCGCGCGGCTCGTGGAGACCCTCAGAGCGCCGCGGGCAGGTGTGTACCCGCTCGAGGTCGAGCTGCGCGATGCCGACGACAACACCCAAGCCGGGTTCGTCACCTACCTCACCACCGTCGCGCCGCTCGGCAGCCCCGACGCGGTCACGAGCCCGCTCGGCGTCGCGTGGGTGTGGCCGCTGAGCGCGGCGCCCGCGATCCTGCCCGGCGACGGTCCTGACCCCGTCGTCGAGAAGCAGTTCGCACCCGACGGGCGACTCGGCCGCCAGGCCGCGGCACTCGACCGCGCCTCCGGCGTGCCCATGACGATCGTGCCGGGGCCCGAGACGGTGCAGTCCTGGGCCGCGAGCGTCGAACACGAGCAGTCCCTGGCCGACGGCGTGAGCTCGATCCAGCGCGCGAACGGCACGCACCAGATGATCGCGGGGACGTTCGTGCCGGTGGACCTGCCGTCGCTCCTCCGCGCCGGCATGGTCGCGGTTGTCGACACCCAGATCGTGGAGGGCAACGAGGCGCTGCGCCGGTTCTTCGGGACGCGCCTCGACACCACAACCGCGGTGGCTCGTCCGATCGACGGCGCCGCGCTTCAACGTCTCCGCGCCGGCAGCGTCGACCGTCTCGTGGTGGAGGAAGACGCCCTCGTGGCCCGCTCGTCGTCCAGCGGTGGCGCACAGCCGTTCATCCTCGAGGCACCGCCGTCGCTCGTGCCCGCGAGCGAAACGACGGTGTCCGCGATCGCCGCCGACTCCGGTTTGGCCCGATTGCTCGCGGCAGACCTTGCGCCAGCGTTGCGCGCTCAGCGACTGCTCGCAGGCCTCTCGGTCGTCGCGTTCCAAGACTCGGACCAGGCTCGAGCGGTCGCGATCCTCAACTCGGCCACGCTCGATCCACCGGACGAGCTCATCGACGCGGTCCTCTCGGGCCTGCGCGCGCACCCACTCTTGCGTCCCGTGACGGTGAACGACGTGTTCGAGCAGATCCCAACGGAGACGAACGACGACGGCACCAACGTCACGCGTGAGCTCAACCCGTACGACCCACCCGCACCTCCGGTGAGCGCAGCCGCCTACGACGACGTTCGCTTGCGACTGGCGTCCTTCCGGGAGTCTGCGCCGGGCGCACCCGGAGGTGAGGTCGCCGACTACTCGCTCCTCTCCTCCGTATCGTCGGCATGGAGCGGTCCGGGCGGCGCCGAGCGCGCGGCGTTGGAGCTCGCGAGCGTGGACGCGGCGATCAACGCCTTCCTCGCCCGCATCGATGTTCCGAATGCCTCGACGATCACGCTCACCGATCGCTCAGGCGACATCCCGCTCACCTTCCGGAACGGCACCGGCGAGACGGTGAACGTCCGCATCGATCTCGAGAGCCCGAAGCTCTCGTTCCCCGACGGCCTGGAACAGATCGTCCAGCTCGCGCCGGAGAACACCACCGTGCGGCTTGCGGTCGAGGCCCGCACCTCGGGCTCGTTTCCATTGCGCGTCACCGTACGTTCGCCGAACGGTGTGCTCACGATCGCGCAGGCGCAGCTCGAGGTGCAGGCCACCGAAGTGAGCACCGTCGGCTTGGTGCTGATCATCAGTGCCGCCGGCTTCCTGGCGCTCTGGTGGATCATCCACATCCGCCGCGATCGCGCTCGCCGTCTCGTGCACACAACGGCTGACGCCGAATGACCGAAGCCAGGCCCGAGCAGGGTCGCCACGACACGGCCAAGCTGCTCCGCTCGGGGGCAATCGTCGGGCTCGGCACCGCGCTGTCACGCGTGACCGGCGTCGTGCGCGTCAGCGCGATCAGCTACGCGCTCGGGGCAACCTCGCTTGCGGGCGTGTACGCCTGGTCGAACGAGACGCCGAACATCGTGTACGAGCTGCTGCTCGGAGGCGTGCTGACCGCCACACTCGTGCCGCAGTTCGTGCGTCACCTCGACGATCGCGACGACGACGCAACGAGCGCGGTCTTCACCGTGTCGATGCTCGGTCTGCTGGCGATCACGATCATCGGCGTCGTGGCGGCACCGCTGATCGTGCGCGTCTATCTCCTCCAAGTGCCCGGCCGGATCCGCGCCGACCAGCAGGAGCTCGGTACGGCGTTCGTGCGCGTCTTCATGCCCCAGATGCTCTTCTACGGCCTGACGGCGCTGGCGACCGCGATCCTCCAGGCCCGACGGCGGTTCGCAGCGGCCGCGCTCGCACCGATGCTCAACAACATCGTGGTGATCGGGATCTTCTTCGCGTTGCCACGCGTCGTCGACGGCCCGTTCACCGTGCGTCGCATTCTCGAGGACGACGGGCTGTTGCTCTTCATCGGACTTGGCACGACCGCCGGCATCGCCGCGATGGGGTTGGTCCTCATCCCTGCGCTGCGCTCGGCCGGGGTACGGCTCCGCTTCCTCGCCGACTGGCGCAACGACGCGGTTCGGCGCGTCATGCGGCTTTCGGGGTGGACGATTGGGTACGTCGCAGCCAACCAGGTCGCGCTGTGGACGGTGATCGTGCTGGCGAACGGCGTCGAGCTCGCGACCGGTCATGGCGGCGCGTTCGTGTACTTCAACGCATACCTGCTGTTCGTGCTGCCGTACGGCTTGCTCGGGTTCCCGATCATGACGGCGATCGCGCCGGAGCTTGCCGCCGCGGGCCGACGCGTCGACCGTCCGGCCTTGCGGCACCGCTTCGCTCGAACGTTGCGGCTCACGCTCACGGTGCTGATCCCCGCGTCCGCGGTAGCGGTGGCGCTCGCTCGCCCCATCGTCACCGCGCTCTTCCAACGTGGTGCGTTCACGAGCGCCGACGCCGACGTCGTCGCGGACACGCTCGTCGGGTTTGCGGTTGGCTTGCCGTTCTTCTCCACCTACCTGTTCACGCTGCGAGCCTTCTATTCGCTTGACGACACGAAGCGTCCGTTCTTCTTCGGCTGCCTCCAGAACGCGTTGAACATCGTGCTGGCGATCGCGCTCTTCGACTGGTTGAGCATCCCCGGGTTGTCGTTCGCGCACTCGGGCGCGTACGCCGTCGGGGCTGGGGTCACCTTGTTCGCGCTCAGCCGACGCATCGGAAGCCTTCGCGGACGTGGGATCGAGCTGGTCGGCATTCGCGTCATCGCGGTTGCGGTCGTGGCCGGGACCGCGGCGTGGGTCATCGGCAAGGCCAACGGGTGGGACACGTCCGGTCAAGCGCTGGTGTCGACGCTGCTCGGTCTGGGCGTGGCTGGTGCCATCACGATCGGTGGGCTCCTCGCGCTGCGCGTCGAGGAGTTCTCGGAGGTGCTCGACCTGGTGCTCCGGCGATTCCGACGGAGACGCCGCAGCCGCGGGCGCTCGTCCCCTCCGCCGCCGGCGCCGGACAAGGCATGATGAGCGCATGGGCGTGCGGGTGGTCACCGACAGCGCGTGCGATCTACCACCGGACCTGGTGGGACCGCTCGGCATCGAGATCGTCCCGCTCACTATCCGCTTCGGCGCTGAGGAGTTCGTCGACCGCGACGAGTTGAGCGTCGACGACTTCTGGAGCCGGCTGCGCGTCACCGAGGCGCTCCCCGAGACGTCGGCGCCGTCCGCAGGAGCCTTCGAAGCGCGCTTTCGAGACCTCATCAAAGACGGCGCGACCGGCATCGTGTGCGTCAACCTCTCGTCACGGCTCTCGGCGACGATGCAGGCCGCGCAACTCGCCGCAAGCGCGGTCGGCGGCGAATGCCCGATCCACGTCATCGACTCGATGACGTGCTCGCTCGGGCTCGGAAGCCTCGTCCTGACAGCGGCGCGGCGCGGCGCCGCCGGTGACCCGATCGATGAGATCGTCGCCGACGTGATCGACCGCCGCGACCGAACCCGTCTGTTCGGCAGCCTCGACACCCTCGAGTTCATCAAGCGCGGCGGGCGCATCGGGAATGCACGCGCGCTGCTCGGCACGATGCTCTCCATCAAGCCGGTCGTCGAGGTGCGTGATGGCGCCGTCGAGGAGTCCGGCCGCGTCCGCACCCGCTCCAAGGCCCTTCGCCTGTTGGCCGACAAGGTGAGCGCGCAGCCGGTCGACTCCGTGTCCGTCCTGCACGGACAAGCGGACGACGTCGACGAGCTCGTCGAGCTGCTCGACCCGATCGTCCCCCGCGACGACATCGTCATCAGCGTCGTAGGCCCGGTCATCGGCACCCACGCCGGCCCAGGAGTAATCGGCGTCACCTTCCAAGAAGCCAACTCGTAGCGCACCCGCGCACACACACGACTTCGCGCACGTTGGCGCGCGCGTTCAGCACTGCCTGCGGGAGCCGTGCCAGACATCACTCACTCGCCGGCGCGCATGAGGTCCGAGGGTCGGTTCCCGATGCGCAGCATGTGAGGCCGATCGGGCGAGACCCGGGTCGAAGACCCGAACGCCGGTCCGCCTTGGCGGACGGCGGGAGCAGGGGCTCGCCCGAAGTTAGGCCCTTGCTGTGCAGCGGGCGCCGGCGTCCTGGGGCCGGAACCGAACGCGCGCAAGAACCGGCTGCGGAGCACGGCGGTTCCTGCAGGCTGAGTGGGTGCCCCGCGCAACGGGGCGAAGCGTCAAATGGTGGTGACGGCCGGTAGCGTGAGCGGGTGTCGAGTGCTGCCGCGCCTGGACGGGTGCTGAACAATCGGTATCGGTTGGTGGACCGGTTGGCGCGTGGCGGAATGGCGACGGTGTGGGTGGCCGAGGACACGCTCCTCGCCCGCAAGGTCGCGGTGAAGACGCTGCATCCCGAGCTCTCGGTCGACGAGGCCGTTCGAGCGCGCTTCCGCAACGAAGCCGTGTCGGCGGCGGGGCTCGCCCATCCCGGCATCGTGACCACGTACGACACCGGCGAGGATGACGGCACCGCGTACATCGTGATGGAGCTCGTCAACGGTCCGAACCTGCGGACGCTGCTCGACGAGCGTGGTCCGCTGCCGGTTCCGGGCGCGCTGCGCATCGCCCGGGGCGTCGCCGCGGCGCTCGAGGAAGCGCACCGAAACGGGATCGTGCACCGTGACATCAAGCCGGCGAACGTGCTCGTCCCGCCCGACGGCCCGGTCAAGGTGACCGACTTCGGCATTGCGAAGGCCTCCGGCACTGGTGACCTCACAAGCGCGGGGACGATCATCGGGACGGCCCGCTACCTGGCGCCCGAGCAAGTGCGCGGCGAGCCAGCCGACGGCCGGGCCGACGTGTACGCCGTCGGCCTTCTGCTGCACGAGATGCTCGCGGGGTCGCTCCCGTTCCACGGCGACACGGAGATGAGTGCCGCGCTCGCGCGGCTCAGCGTTGCGCCCGATCCGTTGCCCGACGCGGTGCCACCCGTGGTGCAGTCGATCGTGGCGCGCAGCCTGGAGATCCACCCGAGTGAGCGATGGCCGAGTGCGCACGCCCTCGCCGCAGCCCTGGACGCCGCGCTCCGAGGGAACGAGCTCCCGGTCGAGACCGACCACACCGCGTCGCGCGCATCGCTCGCGCCGCCACCGCAGCCGGCGGAGGCATCACCTGCGCGTGCACATCAACCGCGTCCCCGGCCGCAGCGCCAGCGCGCGGCCTGGCCGTGGGCGATCCTCGGCGCCATCTTGCTCGGCGGCGGCGCCGGCGGTGGCTACCTGCTCGTGCAGGACCTCACGAAGAACAAGGGCGGCAGCAGCGACACGGTCGTGCAGATCGTGGGGGCCGACGACTTCGACCCGTTGGGCGGCGACGGCGAGCACTCCGACGAAGCCGGGAACGCGATCGACGGCAACTCGGACACCGCCTGGACCACCGAGACGTACTCGTCGCAGGAGCTCGGCGGGAAGGAAGGCGTCGGTCTCGTCATCGAGCTCTCGGGCCTGGCGGAGGTGTCCTCGGTCGAGGTGACCGCGGGTGGCACGGACTGGAGCGCCGAGATCTACGTCGCCACCAGTCCGGCATCCACCCTCGGGGGGTGGGGTTCATCGGTCGCGTCGCTGGAAGGTCTTGGTGCGACGGCCGTCTTCGACTTCGACGCTGTCGGCGACGTGGGCGCGATCCTGCTGTGGATCACCCGCGTCCCAAGCAACCCGAATCGTCTCGACGTGCTCGAGGTTCGGGTTGGCTGACCCCACGGCCTCGGCGGGCGCGCCCCGGGCGGGCGTCCGGGCCGGTGGTGCGGCGGCGGTCGTCGAGGACAACGTGCTCGCCCGGGCCGCGGCGCGCGGTGACCGCCGGTCGCTCGAGATCCTGCTGGACCGGCACGCGGACCGCGTGCACGCGATCTGCCGCCGCGTCATCGGGCACCGCGAAGACGCGCTCGACGCGACCCAGGAGGCGCTGGTCTCCATCACGCGTGGCATCAGCCGGTTCGACGGACGGTCAGCCTTCACGACCTGGCTCTACCGCGTCGCGACGAATGCCGCGCTCGACGAGCTGCGCCGGCGGCGGCGCCGGCCGATGCCTGTCGAAGACCTCCCCGAGCCGGTGGGTGGTGGCTCGGCGATCGACGATCGCGTCGGCGCCCGCCTCGACGTAGACGCGGCGCTCGCTCGACTACCCGAGGAGTTCCGAGTGGCCGTCGTGCTGCGCGACCTGTGCGACCTCGACTACGCGGAGATCGCCGACGTGCTCGATGTGCCACCCGGGACGGTGCGCTCACGGATCGCACGGGGCCGCGCCGCGCTCGCCGAGCTGCTCGGGAACTCCACCACCCCCGCCGAGCGTCCAAGCGAAGGATCATGAACGAACCCCACGACCCCGCCGAGACCGACGAGCGCGACGAAGCTCTCGCCGAGCTCCTCACCGTGCCGCCGCTCGACGACGTCACGCGGCGTCGCATGGTCCGCGAGGCCCTGGATCGCCCCCTGCCGCGTCCTTCACGCCTCATTGGCGTCGCGTCGGTCGCGGCGGCGATCGCGATCGGAGCTCTGGTCGGGGCTGTGCTGGTGACCGCGCCCGAGCAGCCCGACGCCACGACCGCGCAGCGGGCGCCCACGCCCAGCGTCAGCCCCGACGCCGAGGCCGAGGCCGAGAGGCTGACGCCGGCCGGGGCGGCGGAGTCGAGCGCGATCCCCGTCACCCCGCTCGGCGACCTCGGTGACGTGACCAAGCCGGCCGATCTGCGCGATGCCGTCGACGTCGGGTTCCAGCGCTCCGCGGGTCCGACCGAGGACAGCACGATCATCGGCTACCCCTGCGCGGCGAACGCACCCGAGACGTTCGGCTTGGTTGCACCGAGCGCATTGGGGATCGGGACCTACAACGGCGTCGCGGTCACGGTCGTGATCGGGACATCACCGGCCGGCGAGGCGCTCGCCGTCGTGGTGCAAGCCGACACGTGCGGCGTGCTGGCGAACGTGCGGCTGCCGAAGGGCTGACCCACCGACCACCGCTGGCCGGGGTCGTTGCGACGCCTGTGCCAGCATCCTGCGCGTGACCGGGCCCTCGAAGCTGGAGGCGGCCCGCCGCTTCGGACTCCTGCTGCTGCTCGCGGTGGCGCTCCACGCCGCGGCCTTCGCGGTCGATCTCTTCAACCCCGACGAAGCCTTCCTCGGAACCCAGGGCCGCGTCATCCTCGACGGCGGGTCCGTCTACGACGACACCACTGACCGCAAGGCACCGATCGTGCCCTACCTCTATGCCGGCGCGTTCGAGGTGGGCGGTGACGGCACCGTCGAGGGTCCGCGCGTCTTGGCGATCCTCGCGCTCGCACTGACCGCGTTCCTGACCTACCTGGAGGGGCGCGCGCGCTGGGGCGAGCGGGCGGGGCGGGCTGCTGGCGTGCTCTGCCTGTTCGCGAGCGTCGCATTCCTTCCCGGCGACGCGCAGGCCGCCAACTTCGAGCTTTTCATGCTGCCGGCGACCGTGGCCGCAGTGATGCTCGCTCGGCGCGCGCGGTGGGTCGGATCGGGCGTCGCGGCCGCGCTCGCCGTGCTGGTGAAGCAGACCGGGGGGACGATCCTCCTCCCGATCGCGTATCTCGCGCTCCGCGATCGCGGGCGGCAACGGCTGCGCTCGGTCGCGCTCGTCGGCGCGGGGTTCGCGGTGCCGATCGCGATCACCGCGTTGCTCGTCGGCGTGGGCGAGTACCTGCGCTGGAACGTGCTCGGCAACGGAGACTTCGCGTCGCCGCCCCCGATCGGCGAGGCAGTCCAGGTCTTCTTCGAGCAGTGGGGGATCTGGATCGGCCTCAACGCGCCGATCGTGCTGCTGCTCGTGGTTGCGTGGCGGGACCACCGTCGCGAGCGCGAGGCGCCCAATCGGGACACCGACCTGTGGCTCTGGCTCCTCGCCGGCGTCATCAGCTTGTCGGTCGGGTGGCGCTTCTACGGCCACTACTTCCTCCAGCTCGCCCCGGCCGCGGCCCTGCTCATCGCGGGCGCACTCGCACGCCGGGCCACGGCGATCCGCGTCGCGGCGCTCGCCGCGACCGGCGCCATCGCGGTCGGCTGCGCGATCGTGGGCTTCGTTGCCGACCCCGCCGACCTCATCCGCCCCGAGATCTCCCGGGCCGCGGCGCGCGCGGTACGCGGCCATTCGGAGCCTGACGACCGTCTGCTCGTCTGGGGGCTCGCGCCGGAGGTGTATTGGGAAGCCGACCGCCTGCCCGCAACGCGCTTCGTGACCACGATGTCGTTCCTCGCCGGTGTCCAGCCGAGCCGCGATGACACCCGCGCGCGGCCGGAGCGGGCCAACCGTGAGAACTGGGACGACTTCGTCGCCGACTTCGACGCCCACCCGCCCCAGCTCGTGCTCGACACCGCGCCCGCCGACCTCAAGGACGCCGGGCTGGCCCCGATACGCCGGTATCCGAGCCTCGCGACCCGCATCGAAGCCGACTACTGCTTCCTCCTCGAGGTGCGCGGCATGCACCTCTACGAGCGCCGCGCGGGCGACGAGGCCCGGGGCGACGACGTGCCGGGCGGGACCGACGCGCTCATCGTTCCCCCCTGCTCGACCTGACCACGCCAGCCTGGGGACACGGATCAGGCGCCAGGTACGCTCCCCGTCCTATGGCGGACGACTGGCCGAAACAAGCCGCAGACACGATCGAACGTGTCGTCGGTGCGGTCCGTGACAAGACGGTCGTTCCGGCGCAGAAGGCCACCAAGGCCGTCGTCTACGGCCTGCTCGCCACCTTCTTCATCGGGACCGCGCTCACGCTCCTGGTGATCGGCGCGTTCCGCGGGCTCGTGATCCTCACCGGTGAGGTGTGGGGCGCCTACGGGATCTGCGGAGGAATCTTGGTGCTCGCCGGCGCGTTCTGCTGGTCGAGGCGCGCGCGCCCCTCCAAGGACGACGACGAGGACGAGGACGAATCGTGAGCGAGGACCGCAAGGTCGTGATCCTGGGGTCCGGTCCCGCCGGCCTCACCGCGGCGATCTACGCGGCCCGCGCGCTGCTCGAGCCGGTCGTCATCGAGGGCATCGAAGCCGGCGGGCAACTCATGCTCACCACCGACGTCGAGAACTATCCCGGCTTCCCCGACGGGGTCATGGGGCCCGATCTCATGACCAAGCTGCGCGAGCAGGCCGTGCGCTTCGGAGCCGAGTTCGTGACCGCCGACGCCGACCGGGTCGATCTCTCCGAACCGCCGTTCGGGGCCTGGGTCGGCTCCACCGAATACCGCGGCGACGCCGTCATCCTCTCTACGGGCGCGAGCGCACAGATGCTCGGCCTGGAGTCGGAGCAGCGCCTCCTCGCGAAGGGCGTATCCACGTGCGCGACGTGCGACGGGTTCTTCTTTCGGGGCAAGCCGATCGGTGTGGTCGGCGGCGGCGACTCGGCGGTCGAAGAGGCGCTGTTCCTCACCAAGTTCGCCACGAACGTGACCGTGATCCACCGGCGCGACGAGCTGCGGGCGTCGAAGATCATGGCCGAGCGCGCCTTCGCCAACGACAAGATCGACTTCAAGTGGAACTCCACCGTCGAAGAGGTGCTCGGCGACCAGCGCGTCGAGGGCGTCCGCCTCAGCGACACGGAGTCGGGCAAGGAGTCGCGCCTCGATCTCGACGGGCTGTTCGTGGCGATCGGCCACACCCCGAACACCGACCTCGTCAAGGGTCAGATCGACCTCGACGATGCGGGCTACGTGATCACGTCCCCCGACTCGACCGCCACATCGGTCGACGGCGTCTTCGCAGCCGGCGACGTCCAAGACCACGTGTTCCGTCAGGCCGTCACGGCCGCGGGGAGCGGCTGCATGGCCGCCATCGAGGCCGAGCGTTGGCTCGCAGCCCGAGAACACGGGTAACCGCAACTCCCGAAGAGCAGGAATCCCGAGAGCCGAGTCGGGGTTCGACCCGTCGGTACACTTCACCGCCCTGCCCCGAAAGGAAGCCCCGTGGGAGCCAACATCCAGACCCTCAGCGACGCCACGTTCGACGAGACCGTCGGCGCCGCCGAGAAGCCGGTCCTCGTGGACTTCTGGGCGGAGTGGTGCGGTCCATGCAAGATGATCGCCCCGGTGCTCGAGGAGATCGCCACGGAGCAGGGCGACAAGCTGAACATCGCCAAGCTCAACGTCGACGACAACCCGAGCACAGCGATGAAGTACAACGTGATGAGCATCCCCACCCTCCTGGTGTTCAAGGATGGCGAGCCCGTGAAGCGCCTCGTGGGCGCCAAGGGCAAGGGCCAGCTGCTCCAGGAGCTCGCCGAGTACGTGGGGTAACCCTTCCGGGTAAGGAGTCCCCATGCCCGCTGAGCTCCGGCACGCGAGCCGCGGCGAGGCGGTCCGAGACCTCCAAGCGCGGCTCGTCGCGCTCGGCCACGACATCGGACCGGACGATCCCGGCGACTTCGGCGACGGCACCGCGGCCGCGGTCCGCGCGTTCCAAGCGGCGCGGCGGCTGCGCGTCGATGGCATCGTCGGGCGCCAGACGTGGAACACGCTCGTCGAGAGTGGTTTCGCGCTCGGTGACCGCCTCCTCTACTTCCGCCGCCCGATGCTCCGCGGCGACGACGTGGCCGGGCTCCAACGCCGCCTGAACGCGCTCGGCTTCGACGCCAGCCGCGAGGACGGGATCCTCGGCGCCGAGACGTACGAAGCGCTCGTCGAGTTCCAGCGCGCGTCGGGCCTCCGGCCGGATGGCATCTGCGGGTCGACGACACTCGCGGCGCTCGAGCGGGTTGGCTCCTTCGCTGACGGCTCCGCCGCGTCGATCCGAGAGCGCGAGCGGCTCCTCGCCGGGCCGCGCCACCTGGCGGGGCGGCGGGTCTACGTGGCCGCGGCCCCTGGGTTGGGCGCGCTGGCCGAGCAGGTGGCGAAGACCCTCGTCGACGCCGGCGCCGACGCCGTGCTCGACTCCTCAGGGGAGGACGACGCGGTGATCGCCGACGAGGCGAACCGCTTCGGCGCCGACCTCTTCCTCACGCTGCGCACCGGTGACGCCTTGTGCCGTTGCGCCTACTTCTCCACCGGCGACTTCCGTTCCGAAGCCGGCTTCGCCATCGCCACCGCGATCCACGAGGCCCTCGCCCCGATCCTGCCCACCGATGCTGGCGTATGCGGCCGGGCCTACGGCGCGCTGCGCGAGACGCACATGACCGCGGTAGTCGTCGACGTGGTCCCCGACGACGATGTCGAGGCGATGCGCACCCTCGTGGCCCGAGCCGGTGACGTCGGCCGAGCCATCGTGCGCGGCATCCAACACGCCGTCGAGCACCCCGCCATCGACGACTGACGAAGTTCAGCGTTCGTCGCGCGGTCTGTTCACCGCCGGGACGACGGGGCGCCGTCCTCCATCCGTGCGGAACGCATGGCGCGTGACTCGCTCTCTATAGGTCGTGGTGGGCTGACCTGCCGACGTAGGCGCCGACGCCAAAGATGGCCGCCGCGGCGAGCGACACGCTCGCACCTAACGCGATCACGACGGCGAGTCCGTCGCGAAACGAGTCGGCACCTGAGGCGACGATGATCGTGGCAACCCATCCCAACCCGAAGGTCCAGATCCCCAACATCCGCAACCGAATCGCCCAAGCTTGGTCGTCCGCCATCTCCACCCCTCAGGTCGGCTCGTGTACGCGTGTCATCTTGCCCGGACTGACGTACAACGAGTGCAGACAGCAGTAGGAGGCTCCGATGCCCGCATCGACTGCGCAGCCCGCAACGCCAACGAGGCCCGCCGAATCATCGACGAAGTGACCGCCTAGTTACAGCTCGATCATGTAGCCGTCCGGATCTGCGACGTACGCGTACGGCACCCCGGGTTGATGCTCACCGCGCTCGACGAGCTGACCGCCCGCCGCCTCAACCTGGCGCACGGCGTCGTCCAGATCCTGGCCATCGGCACGACGAAATCCGAAGTGATCGACGCCACCCGACCCGATGCGCGGATCGTTCGGTTGCTCGTTCAAGGTGATGGAGTCCGCTGCGCCGGGTGTCCGCAAGAACACGAGGGACGGCCCGTCTCGAAACTGCTCCTCCATGCTGAACGCGTCCCGGTAGAAGCGCAGCGACCATTCCAGGTCGCCCACGATCAGGTGGACGTGCGTGAGCCCCTGCGTCCGAATCACGGGGACAAGTGTGCCTGCACGAAACTCGTCACGTCATAGGTCGGAGGGTCCGGCGCCTGATGCGCAGCCGGTCTCGCCGATCGGGCGAGACCTGGGGCGGAGCCCCGAGTGCCGCCGAAGGCGGCGGGAGCAGGGGCTTGCACGAAGTTCGGCGCTGGCTGCGTCAGCAGGTGACGGCGCCCTCCGGCCGTGGTGAGCGCGCGACGCGACGTGCGCGAAGCCGTCCGCTTGTGGAACGCGCGAGCTAACCAGCCTTGGACCGCGGCGCGGCGGCGCGCGCTTCGGTCATGCGGCGGTAGATGCGCTCGAGGTCGTCGAGGCCGGCGAAGTCGACGGTCATCGACCCCTTGCCCCCCTTGCCCATCTTGATCTTCACCCGCGTCTCGAGGAAGTCGGCCAGCAGCTCCTCGAGCTCGGCGAGGCCGGGTGGACGCATTCGTCCGGGGGCCGGCACCTTCTCGCCGTCGCCCGCGCCGTCGTTGCGCGCGCGCACGGCCTCCTCGACCGCGCGCACCGACAGATCTTCTTTGATGGCGCGTTTGGCGAGCGCCTCCTGGAACTTGCGGTCGGGCGTTCCGAGCAGGGCGCGGGCGTGCCCCATCGAGAGCTGCACCTCGCGCACCGCGCGCTGGATGGACGGCGGGAGCTGGAGCAGTCGCAGCGTGTTGGAGATCGCGGCGCGGCTCTTGCCGACGCGTGCAGCAACCTGCTCGTGGGTCAGCTTGAAGTCTTCGATCAGCTGTTGGTAGGCCGCGGCCTCTTCGAGCGGGTTGAGGTCTTCGCGTTGGACGTTCTCGACGAGGGCCTGCTCGAGCGCGGTGTCGTCCTCGGTCTCGCGCACGAGCGCGGGGATCGTCTGCAGTCCGACGCGGCGCGCGGCGCGCCAACGACGCTCGCCGGCGATGAGCTCGAAGCCGTCGCCTGCCGGGCGCACGAGCACGGGCTGGAGCAGTCCGACCTCGCGGATGGAGTCGGCGAGCGCGCCGATCGACTCCTCGTCGAAGACGTCGCGTGGCTGGTAGGGATTCGGGCGAATTGCCGCGATTGGGATTTCTCGGTACCCCGAGACGGCCTGGACCGGGTGGTCGGCCGTGCCCGGAGGGATGAGGGCGCCGAGGCCCCTACCCAGCCCGCTTGACCGCGCCACGGCTCACCTCTTTCGCCAAGTCGCGGTACGCCTTCGCGCCCCGCGATCCGCTGTCGAACACGATGATTGGCTGGCCGAACGACGGCGCCTCGGAGAGGCGCACCGTGCGGGGCACGACCGTTGCGTACACCTTGCCGCCGAAGTACTCGCGGACCTCGTTCACGACCTGGTCGGCGAGCTTGGTGCGCGCGTCGTACATCGTGAGGATGATCCCTCGCACGTCGAGCAGCGGGTTGAGGTTGGCCTGCACGAGAGACACGTTGCGGAGCAGCTGGCCGAGGCCTTCCAGCGCGTAGTACTCGCACTGGATCGGCACGATCACGTCGTCGGCGGCGGCGAGGCCGTTGACCGTGAGCAGACCGAGCGACGGCGGGCAGTCGATGAGGATGATGTCGTACTGATCCCGCACCGTCTCGAGTGCCTTGCGGAGCTTGAGCTCGCGGCTGATCTGGGGGACCAGCTCGATCTCGGCTCCGGCGAGGTCGATCGTCGCCGGGGCGACGAACAGGTTCTTGATGCTTGTGGCCTCGATCGCGTCCTCCATCGAGGTGTCGCCCAAGATCACGTCGTAGATCGAGCCCGAAACGTCGCGGGGGTTGAGCCCGAGTCCGGTCGTGGCGTTCCCCTGTGGGTCGAGGTCGACGACGAGGACCCGAAAGTCGAGCTCCGCAAGCGATGCACCGAGGTTCACCGCGGTCGTGGTCTTGCCGACGCCGCCCTTCTGATTGGCGATGGCGACGATGCGGGGCAGCTCCATCGGCTTGGGCGCCGCGATCGCTGCCGGCTCGGGCAATGTCTGCGGATCGAGGATCGGGCCGTCGGGCAGCCCGAGCGCCTCGTCGGTGTCGACGTCGATCTTCGTCTTGGCCACCACAGCCTCCGTGGATCGTGAGCCTCGACCTGAGGTTGAGGGGAGGAGGATACGTCGCCCGCGGGCGCTTGACCAGAGGTTGTGTCAGATTTCTTTTGGCTCTGCTTCGTGAGGTCTCGCGCTCGTTGGGCGGGGGTCTTTGGCTCCGGCCTGCGGCCCGTCACTCGCTGCGAGCGCCGGACCTCCGGCCTCCCTTGGGCGCCGGAGGCTCCGTTCCACGTGGAACATCGACGGGTGGGACGAACTCGGTGTCTGGCCGAGGACCTGCGTTCCACGTGGAACGTTTTGGGTGGGGAGCTACCAGAGGGGGCGTTTCCTGGGGATGCCTGGGCGTCTGGGCCACTTGTCCTTGGGCGGGGTAGTGAGGGTGAGGAGGGCGACGGTGGCTCCGGTGGCCTGGAGGATCCTGGGTGGGGTGAGGCCGAGCTGTGCTGCTGCTGCTTCGGGCCATCTCGTGGTGGGGGTGGTGTCGGGGGGTTCGCTGACGGCGAGTCGGCCGCCCTTCTTCAGGAAGCCGACCGCGCATTCGGCGGTGACGGCGGGGCGGCCGAAGCCTCGGGCGACGACGAGGTCAAAGGCGGCGCGGTGGCGGGGGTCCCGGGCGGCGTCTTCGGCGCGAGCGGTGACGATCTCGAGGCGGTCGGACAGGTTCAGCTCGGCGATCGCGTCGGTGAGGAACGCCGTACGGCGCTGGCGGCTGTCGAGCAGGGCGCCGGTCGACGCCGGCCACGCGAGGGCGAGCACGAGGCCGGGGATGCCGGCGCCGGTTCCGAGGTCGAGGAAGTGCGCGGGTGCTGGGCCGAGCGCCTCAACCATGGCTGCGGCGTGGTCGAGGTGGTCTTTGACAGGCCCTGGCCCGAGGAAGCCTTGGCCGCGCGCCTCCTCGAGCGCACGGACGAGTGCCGGCGGGTGGGCACCGTCAGACGCGGTGGATCACCACCCAGCGCCGGGGGTCTTCGCCCTCGGACGCCGTGGCCAGCCCGTCCAGCTCGGCGACCGCATCGTGCACCACCTTGCGGTCCGACGCGTTCATCGGCTCCAGCGCCTGGTCCTCACCCGATGCCAAGACCTGCTCGGCGAGCTCCCGGGCAAACTTCCCCAGGGCTTCCCGGCGCTTGGCCCGGTAGCCCCCGACATCCACGTTGATGCGGGCGCCGCGGCCCTCCGTCTGGCGCTGGACGGCCGTGCGGACCAACTCCTCGATGGCCTGGAGCGTCGCTCCCTTCGGCCCGAGCAACAGGCCCACGTCGTCTCCGGTCACGTCCACGAGCACACCGTCGTCCTCGATTCGCGCCTCGGTCGCGGCACCGACTTCAAAGGCGTCGACAATCCCCCGCGTGAACTCCTCGGCGGACGCTCGCTGCTCCTCCAAGGAGACCTCGTCCACTTCCTCGTCCATCGTTTCCTCTCCTCTCGCGCCGGCCGGGCGCTGCTCACGAGCCTGGTCACCGCTGCGGGCACCGCCGCGTCCTCGTCCACCTCGGCGTCGGCGCCTGGTCGCAGGACGGGCCGCGTCGCCATCATCGGTGGCGACTGCCGCCGGTGCCGTCGACGGCCGTCGCGGTCGTCGGGCCTCGCCCCGCCCTTGGTCCCGTCGGCTCGAGCGGCGGCGCCGCTCGCCCGGCTTCTCCCGGGAGACGGGCTTCACCCGGGCCCGGATGCGCGCCTCGCGCCGCCCGAGGAGCCCACCTCGGGGCTCCTCCATCACCTCGTACTCGACTTCGTCCTCGTCCACCCCGAGCTCGTCGAGGGCGCTGTCCAGCGCCTCAGCGACCGTCCGGCCAGTGGTCTCCACCCATTCCATCCTCTAGCGCTTGCGCTTTTTCTTGTTGCGCCGACGGGGTTGTGACGAGCGGCTGGCGCCCGAACCCCCGCCCTTCGCAGGGTCGGCTGGCGCCGCCCCTCGCGAACCACCGCCGTTGTCTTCTGGCGGGGGCGGCATGGCGAACAAGCCTCGAAGCCCCGAGCTCCGCTCTTGCGTGGTCGCGGTCACGCGCTCCGGTGCCGGCGCGGCTCGGTGCTCCTCTGCCGCTGCGGGTTCGGCTTCCGCGGCGGCCTCGATCGCCGTCGACGGTTCTGCCGACTTGCCGCCCCGCACGGTGCTCTTGGCGTCCAGGAGCTTGCCGCCGGGCGCATGCAACACCGACCCGTGCCGCCGGAAGATGACCTCCTGCTGGCCCAACCGCCAGAGGTTGCTGACGAAGAAGTACAGCACCAGCCCGGCTGGGAAGTTCAGCGAGATGAGCCCGAAGAACACCGGCAGCACCTTCATCACCACGCCCATCTGCTTGTTGGCGACGGGCGTGCGCTTCTGGGCTTGGCGGCTCTGCAGGAAGCCGGTGAGCATCACCAGCACGACGAGCAGGAAGTACGGCGAGGCGTCGAAGAACCCGCCGTGGGGGTCGGTAGCGGTGAGCTGCAAGTCGATGCCGAGGAACTTGAGGTGATGGATCAGCGGCTTGCCGATCTGGAGGCTCTCGCCAGGGAAGGTGTCCGCGATCTTGCGGGTCACTTCGACACCACAATTCTCGAACCCATGGCAGAGGTCGGCGTAGAGCTGCCCGAGTGAGCCCTTCGTGGGCACGTACTTCTGGGAGTTGCGGAGCACGTTGAAGAGCGAAATGAAGATCGGCATCTGCGCCAAGAGGGGCAGACAACCCGCGAGCGGGTTGATCTTGTTCTCCTGGTAGAACTTCATCATCTCTTCGTTGAGCTTCTGGCGGTCGTTCTTGTACTTCGCCTGCAGCTTCTTGATCTCCGGCTGGACCCGCTGCATCGCCATCATCGACTTGGCTTGCTTCGCGGTCAGCGGATACAGGATCAACATGATCGTGAAGGTGAGCAGGATGATGGCCACGCCCAGGTTGGGCACGACCGAGTAGAAGACGGCCAGGAGCCAGGCGATGGCTTCGTAGAGCCAGTCGAGCATCGGGGACCTCTCTCAGGCGGTCGGCGCCACGCGCGACCGAGGGGAACGTGTGTTCGATCTTGGGGGAACGGGGTCGACGCCGCCCGGATTCCACGGGTGACAGCGGCCCACGCGACGGGCGGCGAGCCAGGTGCCCCGGGCTGCGCCGTGGGTCTCGAGAGCCTCGAGGGCGTAGGCCGAGCACGAGGGGTGGAACCGGCACCGCGGCGGCAGCCGCGAGCTCAGCAACCGCCAGCCTCGCACCGGAAGCATCGCGAGACGCGCCGGGACCGTCGTCGAGCAGGTCATGCGCCTCGCACCTCGCGAACGAGGGCTCCGACCGCGTCGCTGAGCTCGCCGAACGGCATCCTCACGACTCGCGCATCCGCGCCGAAGAGGTACGACCCTGGCCCGAGCTGATCTCCGAGATCCCTGATCGCCGCGCGGAGACGACGTCGCGCGCGGTTTCGCGCCACCGCGCTCCCAGCGGCGCGACCGATCGCGAACGCGACGCGCGGTGAGCCGGCTTCCGGGTCGGGTACGTACCGGAGCGTGACGGGTCCCTGACGAGCTCGCCGAGCCCTGGAGAGGGCCGCGAAGGTTGCACGGTCGCGAACGGGCCAGATCAGGCTGACAGTCGCTTACGACCGCGGCTGCGTCGCGACCGGATGACCGCGCGTCCGCCCTTCGAGCGCATGCGGCCGCGGAACCCATGCTTCTTCTTCCGCTTCCGATTGTTGGGCTGGAACGTGCGCTTCACGCTTGCCTCCTCGGTCGGCGGACCCCGCGACCGAGGTGAGGGTGGGGGTGGCGCGCCGGTTGGGAGCGAGTCTACGAGTGCTCCGGACCTACTCGCAACGCGGGCCGCGCGCGCTCGAGGGTTCGCTCGCGCCGCGCGCCGCGCACACGGTCGCGCGTCCCTCTTGCACACACACACGCGCGGCGCTACGTTCCGCCGCGCACCGCACGAAACCGGCCCAGTGCGGCTCGCTTCCTCGCCGGGGCCTCCGGCCCCATCAGCCGGACAGCCCAGGGGGAGGCCCACGGTCGCCCCCGCAGTTCTCCACAACTGTGGACGTGCCTGTGGACAACTTTGACCCTGTCGCGGCGGCGGCTGACGACCTCGCCGAACGCATCTGGGAACAGGCCGCGCCCCAGCTCCGGGCCGAGCTCGCCGACGCCACCTGGCACGCCTGGTTCCAGGGTGTCCGGCCGCTGCGCTTCCAACACGACGTGCTGGTGCTCGGGGTCCCGAGCACCCTCGCGGCCGAGCGGATTCGCTCGGCCTACCACCCGATGCTCGACGACGCGCTCCGTGGAGCGACCGGCCGAGACGTCGCGGTCGAGTTCCTCGTCGACACCGATGCTCGCAACGACGACCCCGTGCGGGCCGCGGGCCCCCTCGTGGTCGCGGAGCCGGCCGCCGAGACTGCCGTCGCCCCCACGTCGTCGAGTGAGTCCACCTGGGCGTCGGGCACGCTAAATCCGCGGTACACGTTCGACCAGTTCGTCATCGGCGCGTCGAACCGGTTCGCCCACGCGGCCGCCCTCTCCGTGGCCGAAGCACCGTCACAGGCCTACAACCCGCTGTTCATCTACGGGCCGGCCGGACTCGGCAAGACCCATCTGCTCCAGGCGATCGGGCACCACGTGCGCAGCCTTTATTCGAAGAAGCGTGTTCGCTACGTGTCGACCGAGTCCTTCATGAATGACTTCGTGGAGGCAATCCGCGAGCGTACCCGGATGCCCGTCTTCAAGCGCCGCTATCGCGATCTCGACGTGCTCCTCATCGACGACATCCAGTTTCTCGAGCGCACCCAGGAGCTCCAGGAGGAGTTCTTCCACACGTTCAACCAGCTCCACAACGAGGGTGGCCAGATCGTCATCTCGTCGGACCGCTCACCCAAGTCGATCGCCACGCTCGAGGACCGCCTCCGCACGAGGTTCGAGTGGGGCCTCATCACCGACGTACAGCCCCCGGAGTTCGAGACCCGCCTCGCGATCCTGCGCAAGAAGGCGGGCTCGGAGAAGCTCGATGGAATCCCGGACGAGGTGCTGGGCTTCATCGCGAGCAACGTGCGCGACAACATCCGCGAGTTGGAGGGCGCCCTCATCCGGGTCGCCGCCTACTCAAGCCTGAACCGAGCCGCGCTCTCCGAGGAGGTGGCCCGGACCGTGCTCGCCGACCTCCTGCCCGCGACGAAGCCCCGGGCCATCACCGCCGACCTGATTCTCGAAGAGACCGCCAAGATGTTCGGCTTCACCGTCGATGAGCTCTGCGGCAAGAGCCGCCGCCGGCCCCTCGTCACCGCCCGCCAGATCAGCATGTACGTCATGCGGGAGGTCACCGACTTCAGCTATCCGCGCATCGCCGAGGCCTTCGGCGGCCGCGACCACACCACGGTGATGTACGCAGTCGACAAGATTCGTGGCCAGATGACCGAGCGCCACGTGACGTTTGAGCAGGTCAGCGACCTCATTGGCCGGGTTCGGCTCGGGAGCAGTGGATAACGCTGTGGAGGACTGGGGAAAGATCCGGGCTTTGGTGCACGACGGGTGCGGACCTCTCTCACCGCCCCATGCGCTGGGGATGGCGGGGGATTTCCTGGGGACAACGATCGAGCCTTTCACCTGCGAAAACGGTCACTGATCCACAATCCACAGGCTCTACTACTGCTACAACCAAAGATCTCTTTAGTAAGAGAAGGCGAACGGGAGAACTTGGACGTGAAGTTCGTGTGCGAGCGGGACACGCTCGAGAAGGCTGTGAGCACGGCCTACCGAGCCGTGGCTTCTCGTGCTGGCGCGTTGCCCGTACTCTCCGGGCTCCAGGCGAGCTTGAGTCCGGGCAGCGTGGAGTTCACGGGTTCTGATCTCGAGCTCACGATCCGGTCGCGAGTCGATGCGGAGGTCGAGGGCCAAGGGAAGGCCGTCCTGGTGGCCCGGCTCCTCGTCGACACGTTGGCCAAGCTCCCAAGTGGTACCCGGGTCCAGGTCGAGATCGGAGACGACCAGGCGAAGATCGAAGCCGGCCGGTTCCGGTCGGAGCTTCGCACGCTGGCCGCGAGTGACTTCCCGCGGCTGCCCGAGCCGGAGGGTGACGCCGTCAAAGTCGCCGGCGCGCCGCTCTCGGAAGGGCTCCGTCAGGTAGTTCCCGCGGCGTCTCGTGACGACGCCCGCCCGATCCTCACCGGCGTGCTCGTAGCGTCCACGGCTGAGGGCGTACGGCTTGTCGCCACCGACTCCTACCGGCTCGCGGTACGTGACCTTGCCGGCATCTCGCTGCTGCCGGAGGGCCAGAAGGTGCTCGTCGGGGCCAAGGGCCTCGGCGAGCTCCAACGGCTCCTCGGTGACGAGGACGTCGAAGTGTTCCTCGGCGAGCGTTACGTGTCGTTTCGTCTCGCGCACACCGAAGTATCAGCGCGGCTCATCGAGGGCGACTTCCCGAACTACCAGCAGCTGATCCCGAGCGGCTACCCGAACCGGCTTACGGTCGAGCGCGACGCGCTCGTGAGCGCGGTTGAGCGGGTGAGCCTCGTCGGCGGCACCAACCGCGACTCCGCGCCGATCCGACTCGCGATGTCAGCCGACGGGCTCGAGCTCTCGGCGACCGCCCAAGATGTCGGCCAGTCCTACGAGCCGGTCGAGGCCAAGTACGAGGGCACCGACCTCACGGTCGCGTTCAATGCCCGTTTCCTGCTCGACGGCGTCGAGGCAGCCGCGGCGTCGGAGATCACGATCGAGTCGACCGATCCGCTCAAGCCGGCGGTCCTGCGCGGCGGTGACAGCGACTTCTTGTACTTGTTGATGCCCGTGCGCATCGCCTGACGGCGTCGGCCGTGCGCATCGCCGCGCTGTCCCTCCTCGACTTTCGCTGTTACGAAGCTGCTGAACTCGACCTCCCGGCCGGGGTCACCGCGGTCGTAGGTGGCAACGGCGCGGGCAAGACCAGCCTGTTGGAAGCCGTGGGGTGGGCCGCCCTGGGCAAGTCGTTCCGGGGTGTGGCCGACGCCGCGCTCGTGCGCGCGGGCACGGAGCAGGCTGTGCTGCGGGTGCAGGTGACGTCGGACGACGGCGAGCGGAAGCGTTCTGTCGAGGCCGAGGTGCGGGCGGTGGGCCGCAACCGCATCCTGGTGGATCATCACCCGAGCACCCGTACCCGTGACCTGCTCGAATGCCTGCGCGTCACCGTGTTCGCGCCAGACGATCTCGCGCTCGTGAAGAGCGGCCCGGCCGGGCGTCGCGCGTACCTCGATGACCTGCTCGTCGCGACCGGGCCGAGGTACCAGGCGACCCGCACCGACTACGAGAAGGTCCTGCGCCATCGGAACGCGCTGCTCAAGGGCGGCGTGCGCGGCACAGAGGCAACCGCCACCCTCGAGGTGTTCGACGAGCGGCTCGCGACCGCAGGGGCTGAGCTCGTGACCGGTCGGCTCAAGCTCGTGGACCAGCTCGGGCCGGCGCTCGAACGCGCGTATCGCGCGTTGGCGCCGACCACCACCGCCATCGGCGCGCGATACGAAGCCGAATGGGCCGACGGCGGATCCCCGGATCCCGGCGCGGTCGCCGACCTGCTGCGGGGAGCCCTGGTGGCGCGCCGGCGCCAGGAGCTCGACAGGGGGCTCACCCTCGTGGGCCCGCACCGTGACGAGTGGCGCCTCGACGTCGGGGGCTTCGACAGCCGCACGCAGGCCTCACAGGGCGAGCAGCGAACGCTGGCGCTCGCCTTGCGACTCGCGGGGCACCGCCTGGCCGCCGAGATCCTCGGCGAGCAGCCGGTGCTCCTCCTCGACGACGTGTTCAGTGAGCTCGACCCCGACCGCTCCGATGCCCTGGTCGACGAGCTGCCGGTAGGCCAGACGATCGTGACCACCGCGGGTGCCCTGCCGGCTGGCGTGCACCCGGAGCAACAGGTGCGCGTCGCCGACGGAAAAATCGAGTCGACGTGAACGGGCCCCGCCGGACAGGCCGGCGCCGCACGACGGGCCCGGACGACGACCCGACGCCCGTCGGTGACGCGCTCGGATCGGTGAGCGCCGAGCTCGGGCTCCCCGACCCGGTCGCGATGGGCGCGCTCTCCGAGCGTTGGGCCGAAATCGTCGGCGCCACGGTGGCTCCCCACGCGCGCCTCCGAACGCTCCGCGGAGGCGTGTTGACGATCGCGGTCGACGCCGCGCCCTGGGCGACGGAGCTCCGCTACCTCGAAGACGTGCTGCGACGACGCGTCGAGGAGGTCACCGGTCGTGACGTCGTGCGTAGTGTCCGAGTGGTCGTCGACCCGCCGTCATGAGCACGCCCCAGGCCCCGTTGCGCGCGGTCGTCCGGGCGATCGTCTGATAGAGTGAGAGGTGCCGTTTCGGGCCTCTGACCTGCACTTTTGCCGGCAAAGACCCGGTCCGGCCCGGCCTTCCCCCAGACCGAGTCGAGCCCCCGAGGTGCGCGCGCGTTGAGCCCTGCGAAGTCCAGCGCGAAGTCGAAATCACGAACCGCCGAGACCCCACCGCGAGCCACGAAAGCGGCCAGCCGGACGACGAAATCGACCGCGCGCACCCCGGCGCGGGCCGTGGGCGGCGCAAAGTCGAAGTACACGGCGAAGGACATCACGGTTCTCAAGGGCCTCGAGCCGGTTCGCGAGCGCCCGGGCATGTACGTCGGCTCGACCGGGCCCTCAGGTCTGCACCACCTGGTCTACGAGGTCGTTGACAACTCGGTCGACGAGGCAATGGCGGGTGAGGCGACTCGCATCGACGTGACGTTGCTCCCTGACGGCGCCTGCAGCGTCACCGACAACGGCCGCGGGATCCCGGTGGACGCGCATTCCGAGAACAAGCGCAAGTCGGCGGCCGAGATCATCATGACCACGCTGCATGCGGGCGGGAAGTTCGGCGGCGACGGCTACAAGATCTCCGGCGGCCTGCACGGAGTCGGCGTGTCGGTGGTGAACGCACTGTCGAGCCGGCTGGAGCTCGAGATCCACCGTGACGGAGGCCGTTGGGTGCAGCACTACGCCAAAGGCGGTGTCCCCCAAGGCGCGCTCACGCGCGTCGGGCCCTCCAAGAAGCGCGGTACCACCGTCACCTTCTGGCCGGACCCCACCGTGTTCGAGGAGACCGAGTTCCGCGCCCAGACCCTCCTCGAACGGCTGCAAGAGATGGCGTTCCTGAACCGCGGACTCGAGATCCGCTTCCGCGATGAGCGAACGCAGCCCGCGCAGGAGCAGATCTTCAAGTACTCGGGCGGCATCGTCGACTTCGTGCGTCACCTTAACGAGACGAAGGAACCGCTGTTCAAGCGCGTGATCGATTTCGGCGAGACCGCGAAGGACTCCGAGGTCGAGATCGCGATGCAGTGGAACACGGGCTACTACGAGGGCATCCACTCGTTCGCGAACAACATCGCGACAACCGAAGGCGGCATGCACGAAGAGGGCTTCAAGAAGTCCATCACGAACGTGCTGAACCGCTACGCGAAGGGCAAGGGACTCGTCAAGGACAAGGACGAGAACCTCCAGGGCGAAGACATCCGCGAGGGTCTCACCGCCATCGTCTCCGTCAAGCTGCGCAACCCGCAGTTCGAGGGCCAGACCAAAGCCAAGCTCGGCAACACCGAGATGCGTTCCCTGGTGGAGAAGGCGACGAACGACAAGCTCGCCGAGTGGCTCGAGATGCACCCGTCGGAGGGCAAGGCAATCATCGGCAAGTCGCTCCAGGCGGCGCGCGCCCGCGTCGCGGCGCGCCAGGCGCGCGACCTCACCAGGCGCAAGTCGCTGCTCGACTCCGCCGCGATGCCGGGCAAGCTCGCTGACTGCTCGTCGAAGGACCCGGCCGAGTGCGAGCTGTTCATCGTCGAGGGTGACAGCGCGGGCGGAAGCGCCAAGCGCGCGCGCGATCCGCGCGTCCAGGCGATCCTCCCGATCCGCGGCAAGATCCTCAACGTCGAGCGAGCGCGCGTCGACCGGATGCTCAAGAACGAAGAGATCCAGTCGCTCATCCAGGCGATCGGCACCGGCATCGGCGAAGACTTCGACGGCAGCAGGCTCAACTACTACAAGATCATCCTCATGGCCGACGCCGACGTCGATGGCGCGCACATCCGCACGTTGCTGCTCACGTTCTTCCACCGCCAGATGCCCGAGCTCGTCAAGTACGGGTGCATCTACATCGCGCAGCCGCCGTTGTTCCGCGCCGACATCGGCAAGGAGCGCAACTACCTCAAGGACGACCTCACGTTGCGGAACTTCGAGTCCGAGCACGAGGGGTCGAAGATCGAGGTCAATCGGTTCAAGGGCCTCGGCGAAATGGACTGGCAGGAGCTCGGCCTCACCACGATGAGCGCGGCGACGCGATCGTTGCTGCGCATCTCGGTGCAAGACGCCGCGATCGCCGACGGCGTGTTCTCGCGCCTCATGGGCGACGACGTCGAGCACCGCAAGGCGTTCATCCAGGAGAACGCCAAAGACGTTCGCTTCATCGACGCGTAGAGGAGCTGATCAGCAATGCCCGATGACGCGGTGCAAGAGAGCCTTGGCGACATCGAGCTCGTCGAGATCCGCGAGGAAGTCGAGCGCTCCTTCCTCGACTACGCGATGTCGGTCATCACCGCTCGAGCGCTGCCCGACGCACGCGACGGCCTCAAGCCCGTGCACCGTCGGATCCTCTACGGCATGTTCAGCCAAGGTCTTCGCCCCGACCGCAAGCATCAAAAGTCGGCGCAGGCCGTCGGCGAGGTGATGGGCAAGTACCACCCGCACGCGGGCGAGGCGATCTACGACGCGCTGGCGCGCATGGCCCAAGACTTCTCGTTGCGGTACCCGCTGATCGACGGGCACGGGAACTTCGGTTCACCCGACCCGGCCGACCGACCCGCGGCCCAGCGCTACACCGAGGCGCGTCTCGCCCCGCTCGCGATGGAGCTGCTCGGCGAGATCGATGAGGAGACCGTCGAGTTCGAAGCGACGTACGACGGCCAGAACCAGGAGCCAGTGGTGCTGCCGGCGCGGTTCCCGAACCTGCTGGTGAACGGCGGCGGCGGCATCGCCGTCGGCATGGCCACCAACATCCCGCCGCACAACCTCAGCGAGATCATCGACGCCGCGGTGTACATGATCGACAACCCCGACGCCAAGGTCTCGGATCTCATGAAGATCGTGAAGGGCCCCGACTTCCCGACCGGAGCGCTCATCCTCGGCAAGGACGGGATCAAGGACGCGTATTCGAAAGGCCGGGGCTCGATCAAGATGCGCGCCGTCGCGGAGATCGACGAGGGCAAGCGCGGCGAGGCGCGCATCGTCGTCACCGAGGTGCCGTACCAGACTTCCGTCGAGGTGATCGGCCAGAAGATCGCCGAGCTCGTGAACGACCGAAAGATCGAGGGCGTTCGCGATGTGCGCAACGAGTCGGCCGGCGACACGCCGCGTCTCGTCGTGGAGCTGCGCCGCGACGCAAACGCCAACGTCGTGCTCAACCAGCTCTACAAGCACACGCCGATGCAGACGAACTTCCCCGTAAACATGCTTGCCCTGGTCGACGGCGTCCCGATGGTGCTCAGCCTCGACCGGGCGATCCTCGTGTACGTCGCCCACCAGATGGAGGTGGTGACTCGGCGTACCGAGTACCGCCTCAGGCGAGCGAAGGAGCGCGAGCACGTCGTCGAGGGCCTCGTGAAGGCGCTCGGCATGATCGACAAGATCATCGAGTTCATCAAGAAATCGGCCGATGTCGACGTCGCGCGCGCCGGCCTCATGAAGAAGCCGTTCGAGTTCACCGAGGTCCAGGCGAACTACATCCTCGACATGCAGCTGCGTCGCCTCACGCAGCTCGAGGGCCAGAAGCTGCGCGACGAGCTGGCCGAGCTGCAAGCCACGATCAAGGAGCTCGAGTCCATCCTCAAGAGCAAGCCGAAGCTGCGCAAGGTCATCAAGGACGAGCTGCTCGAGCTCAAGGCGCGCTACGGCGACGACCGGCGCACGCGCCTGACCGTCGACACCGGCGAGATCGACGTGCTGGATCTGATCCAGGACGAAGAGGTCGTCGTCGTCCTCACCAAGAAGGGCTACATCAAGTCGGTAGCCGCCGACACGTTCCGGCGCCAGAGCCGCGGCGGCAAGGGCGTGCGCGGCAGCCGGTCCAAGGACGACGACTACGTCGACAAGCTTCTCAACACAACGGCCCACTCGTACCTGCTGCTCTTCTCCAACCGGGGCAAGGTGTACCGACTCCGTGCGCACGAGATCCCGATGAAGGACCGCACCGCCCGCGGCACCGCGTTGGTGAACCTCATCACGTTGGCCCAGGACGAGAGCATCGAGGCGATCATCGACACGCGTACCTACGAGGAAGGCGCGTACCTGCTGTTCGCGACGAAGAACGGCGTCGTCAAGAAGACTCGGATGACCGAGTACGACACGTCGGTCCGCAGTGGTCTGATCGCGATCAACCTGGCCCGCAACGACGAGCTCGTACGTGTCGTGCAGACCACCGGCAAGAACGACATCGTGATGGCCACGCGCAACGGTCAGACCGTCCGTTTCAGCGAGAGCGGTGTGCGTGCCATGGGCCGCGCCGCCGCCGGCGTTCGGGGCATGCGGCTGCGGCCGAAGGATTCAGTGGTGGGCTGCGACGTGTACCGCCGGGGCGCGGTGATGCTGTTCGTGAGCTCGAGCGGTCACGGCAAGCGAACGAAGCTCGACCTGTTCCACAAGCAGGGTCGGGGCGGCCAGGGTGTACGGGGGATGAAGGTCACCGAGGCCCGCGGCGGTGTGGTCGGTGCGTTCACGGTGAGCGACGACGACGAGATTCTGGTGTTCTCCTCAGGTGGCAATATCATTCGGCTGCCCGTCATTGAGATCTCGGTCCAAGGCCGGGATGCCACCGGCGTGCGGGTCGCCCGCCTGGGCGAAGGCGAGACCATCGTTGCAGTCGCCCCGGTCCTCGAGGGCGACACCGGAGAGGACATCTGAGGAACTTGTCCACCCCCCCGGAAGATCTCACGTCGCCCTCGGCCCCCGACGGGGTTCGCATCGACGCGCCGCCGCCGCCCGGCTCCACCGCGCCGGTGTCGTCAGGGCCCGGCGGCCCGAGTGCACCGGCTCGTCGCGCTCGTCGCGGCGGCGACAGCGCGGGGCCGGCCACGGCGTCGGCGTCGGTTCCTGCGGCTCCGCGGCCCGCGCCAGCTGCTCCCGCACCACCCGCACCCGTGGCGGAGGCAGTACCCACGGAGCTCGATCTCGGGGGCGACGAGGATCTCGCGCCGGTTCGCTCCCGCCGGCGGAGCACGCGCTCGGCGACGACGTCGCGCCCGACGATGGCGCCGCGCACCGAGCGTCAGTACCGCCAAACGCTCGTGAAGGTCGACCTGTGGTCGGTGACCAAGCTGTCGTTGTGCTTCTACCTGAGCGCGATGTTCGTGACGCTCGTGGCCCTGATCTCGCTGTGGGTCATCGCCGATGCCGCAGGGATTGTCGGTGACATCGAGAAGTTCATCGGCGACTTGCTCTCCGCCAAGAAGGACTCGTTCCAGTTCTTGTCTGCGGAGGTGCTGCGCGGCACGATTCTCATCGGGCTCGTCGTGGTGATGATCCAGGTGATCGTCACCGTGGTCGCCGCGTCCTTCTACAACATCTTCGCCGAGCTCTTCGGTGGCATCGAGTTCACCGTGCGAGAAGAAGAGGCAACGCCGCGTCAGTAGGCGGTACCCTCATCGACCGTTTGGGGCTATAGCTCAGCCGGTTAGAGCGCATCCCTGATAAGGATGAGGTCGGTGGTTCGATTCCACCTAGCCCCACCACG